>JAGLTQ010000025.1 GCA_023135195.1 Gammaproteobacteria bacterium
ATGGGTTTAACTGCGCAACGTTTAAAAGAGCTTCAATTAGTTGATGAAATTATTCCTGAACCTTTAGGTGGCGCGCATCGTGATATCGACGCGGTTGCTTCAAGCTTAAAACATGCGTTAATTAAGAGTCTGGATAATATTTCAAGTACCTCAATTGATAAATTATTAGACCAACGTTATGAACACCTTATGGCGTATGGTAATTATTCTGAATAAGTTTTTATCTATGCCTGCAATTCTTGCAGGCATTTTTTCGATTTCTATCCGAAAGTAAATCATGAGTTTTAATGCTGCGTTATTAAAAGATAACCTTACGCAGTACCTTGATGCGAAAGTATTATGGGTCGCCTACAGTGGCGGTTGTGATTCTCATGTTTTGTTACATTCGTTAGTCGCATTACGTTCTGAAATTACACCTGAAATTAAAGCTATCCACATTAACCATGGTTTAAGTCCGTTTGCTAATGAGTGGGAAGAACATTGCCGCAAAATTTGTGAAGCATTAAATATTCACTATGTAGCAATAAAAGTAAATGCTAAAGCAAAAGGTAGCAGTCCTGAAGAAGCTGCCCGTCATGCCCGTTATGCTGAATGGAAAAAGCTACTCAACAAAAATGAAGTGCTATTGTTAGCACACCACAAAGATGATCAGGCAGAAACAGTTTTGATTCAGTTAATGCGTGGTTCTGGTGTAAAAGGGCTTGCCGCGATGCCCATGAAGCAATCTTTTGCACGAGGTTTATTGTGTAGACCTATGTTGGGCTTTTTGCGGGAGGAAATTGTTAGCTATGCGGTTGAACATGGTTTGAACTGGATTGATGATCCGAGTAATTTTGATACCGACTATGATCGGAATTTTTTACGGCATGATGTTATGCCATTATTACAAACTCGCTGGCCCGCACTTAAGAAAACATTATCTCGTACTGCAAGTCATCAGGCTGACGCAAATCAATTATTAACCGAATTAGCTTTTCAGGACTGGCACCATATTCATGAAAATAATCAAATTAAAATCGCAGAGTTAATTAAGTTATCGGACAAAAGGCAACGTAATGTTCTGCGTTATTGGATAGCTGATATCTGCGAGTTAATTTTACCCGACACTGTTCATCTACAACGTATTTTAGATGAAGTCTTAACGGCGGCTGAAGATGCCAATCCTGAAGTTATTTGGCGTGGTGGAGAGGTTAGGCGTTACCAGGGAATGCTTTATGCTCAGGAGAAACTTATAGATGGCACACACCTTCTTGTTCTTAAATGGGAAAATTTAGAAAACCCCATAGAAATAAATACAAAAGGGTTAAAAATTTCGGCGAAGATTACTTCTGGTAAAGGACTGAGCCAGGAAAAACTCAAAAATAGAGAAATTTCGATTCGAACTCGTCAGGGGGGGGAAACATGTCGTCCTTTTGGCAGAGGGCAAACACATCAATTGAAAAAACTCTTTCAGGAATGGAGAGTTCCACCCTGGGAGAGAGCGGCTATTCCATTAATCTATGTTGATGATGAGCTAGCGCTAGTTCTTGGCTATTGCTGCTCTGAAACCTTTGCGGCGGTAGAAAATGAACCCGGCTGGTTAATTGAGTAGCTTGTTTAAGCTGTATATCTCCTAAGGTAAACTATTAAACAATAAAATTGTTTAATAGTTTACCTGAACTCGGTATAAGAAAACCTATATTGATTCGTCCACCTGAATACAAAAAACACCGTCATTCCGGTAGTATTTTGGCCGGAATCCAAAGCTCGGTGCACTGGATTCCCGCTAAAAACATACGGGAATGACGAGCTCTTCTTATCCAGATTTCAGGTTAGGTTGCAATAAAGGAGTGAAAATCATCATTTTAGATTTTACTCTGAATCCCTTGGGTTTCTTGTTCTTCAATATAGTGTTTTTGGGGCTTAAGGATTGAAAAGTAAGGCAAAAAGACTCACAATAGGATCCAATTCAAAGGCACGTTAAATTCTATTAGATTTATAGATTTACGCGCTACCATCTCCACATTATTTGGCGTATTAATGACGAAATTTGTTTTCATCACTGGCGGTGTTGTGTCTTCTTTAGGTAAAGGCATCGCTTCAGCATCTCTTGCTGCAATTCTCGAAGCTCGCGGCTTAAAAGTCACCATGATGAAGTTGGATCCCTACATAAATGTAGATCCAGGCACCATGAGCCCATTTCAACACGGTGAAGTTTTCGTTACTGAAGACGGTGCAGAAACAGATCTGGATTTAGGACATTACGAACGTTTTATTCGTACTCCAATGCGCCAGTCGAATAACTTTACCACCGGGCGAATTTACGAAACGGTTATTGCTAAAGAGCGCCGCGGTGATTATTTGGGTGGAACGGTACAAGTTATCCCTCATATCACAGATGAGATTAAACGTTCTATTCATGCAGGTTCTAAAATCAATGGTGAAGATGCTGATGTCGCTATGATTGAGATTGGCGGTACAGTGGGTGATATTGAATCATTGCCGTTCCTCGAAGCTATTCGACAAATGGGTTTTGAATTAGGTCATGACAATGTTTTATACATGCATTTAACCTTGTTGCCTTATATTCCAACAGCAGGCGAGCTTAAAACAAAACCAACACAACACTCGGTTAAAGAGTTACGTTCAATTGGTATTCAGCCGGATGTTTTACTTTGTCGTTCTGAACGCCCAATTCCAATGAGTGAACGCAAAAAAATTGCCTTGTTCACCAATGTCGAAGAGCGTGCAGTTATCGAAGCGCTTGATGCAGATACTATTTATAGAATTCCTTTATTGCTCAAAGCACAACATCTTGATGATATCGTTGTTGATAAACTTCGTCTGGATGTTCCCGCTGCAGATTTGTCTGAATGGCAAGCAGTAGTTGATGCGATGGACAGTCCAACGGATGAAATTACGGTTGCCATGGTAGGTAAGTATGTAGATTTAACCGAAGCGTATAAATCATTATCTGAATCACTTATTCATGCAGGTTTACATACGCATACTAAAGTAAAAATAACATACATAGATTCAGAAGATATTGAAAATGAAGGTACAGGCTGCCTTGAAGGTATGGATGCGATTTTAGTTCCGGGTGGCTTTGGTCTGCGTGGTGTTGAAGGTAAAATTGAAGCTGTTCGTTTTGCTCGTGAAAATAAAGTGCCTTATCTTGGTATTTGTTTAGGTATGCAAGTAGCGGTTATCGAATATGCGCGACACATGGCAGGTTTGAATGATGCACACAGTACTGAATTTAAACAAGCAACAAAAGATCCTGTTATAGGATTAATTACAGAATGGACAAATTCTGAAGGTCAGGTAGAACAACGTGATGAAGCTTCTGATCTTGGTGGCACTATGCGCTTAGGTGGACAAGATTGTAAATTGAAAGCGGATAGTCATGTTCGTGATATTTACGGTAAAGATATGATTATCGAACGTCATCGTCATCGTTATGAGTTTAATAATAATTATCGTGAACAGCTGGAAAAAGCGGGTTTAACTATTGCAGGAACTTCAGTTGATGATAATTTGGTTGAAGTCGTTGAGATTAAAGAGCATCCCTGGTTTATAGCATGTCAATTCCATCCCGAATTTACATCAACGCCTCGTGATGGACATCCATTATTTACTAGTTATGTTGCAACAGCACGAGAATTAAAAATGTCGGCGGCTAAACAAAAGAAAGCCAGTTAATAAAACATTGTCATTGCGAAAGAACAAAGTGACTGAAGCAATCTCATGATTTACAGCTAAAACTAAGAGATTGCCACGACATTAATGAAAAATATATTTTCATTAATGACTCGCAATGACGTATCTATTGAAATTAAAGTAAGAGAGAAGATTAATGTCAGCAAGCGGTTCTATTATTAAAGAAATTATTGGTCGTCAAATTATTGATTCACGCGGTAATCCAACAGTGGAAGCTGATGTGATTTTAGAATCAGGCACAATGGGGCGTGCAGCAGTTCCCTCTGGTGCTTCAACCGGTGCACGTGAAGCTATTGAATTACGTGATGGTGATAAATCTAAATACATGGGTAAAGGTGTCACCAAGGCAGTTGCTTTTGTGAATGGTATATTACGTGAAAATCTAATTGGTAAAGATGCCAGTGATCAAGCAGCAATTGATAACTTGATGATTGAATTAGATGGCACTCATAACAAAGAAAAGTTGGGTGCCAATTCATTACTTGCGATTTCTATGGCGTGCGCACATGCGGCTGCTAACGATATTAATATGCCTCTATTCAGATATTTATCAACAGAAAGTGATTTCAAAATGCCAGTACCGATGATGAATATTATCAATGGTGGCGAGCATGCCGATAACAGCGTAGATTTGCAGGAATTCATGATCATGCCTGTTGGCGCGAAAGATATTTTAGAAGCGATTCGCATGGGGTCAGAAGTTTTCCATACTTTAAAAAGCGTTTTATCTGCAAAAGGTATGAATACTGCCGTTGGTGATGAAGGTGGTTTTGCACCAGACTTACCATCAAATGAAGCTGCTATTATCGTTATCCTCGAAGCAATTGATAAAGCGGGATATAAAGCAGGCGAAGACATAATGATTGCGATTGATGCTGCAAGTAGTGAATTCTACGAAGACGGTAAATACAATCTTAAGTCTGAAGGTAAGATATTAACTTCATCAGAGCTAGTTGGTTTATTTGAAGACTGGGTTAGCAAGTATCCAATTATTAGTATTGAAGATGGCCTTGCTGAAGATGATTGGGATGGCTGGAAAGAAATGACTGAACGTTTAGGTAAAAAAGTTCAGTTAGTGGGTGATGATTTGTATGTAACCAATACTTCAATCTTCAAAGAAGGCATTGATAAAGGTATCGCTAATTCAATTCTGATTAAAGTAAATCAAATTGGTACCTTAACTGAAACATTTAATGCTATTGATATGGCCAAGAAAGCTGGCTATACCGCTGTTATCTCACATCGTTCAGGTGAAACAGAAGATACCACGATTGCTGATATTGCAGTTGCCACTTGTGCAGGACAAATTAAAACAGGTTCAATGTCTCGTTCTGATCGTGTTGCTAAATATAACCAGTTGATTAGAATTAATGAGCAGTTAGGTAAAGATGCAATTTACCCCGGTAGAGATGCGTTTTATAATCTAAAATAATGTTGGTCGGCCTTCAGGCCGACGCGGTACTAAAATATTTAACATGCTTAAAATTAACCGTAGCGTTTTTTTTACAGACTATCGTCGGCCTAAAGAGCCGACCTACAAATAAAAGGAGGAAAAGTTGATGCGAATTATAGCGGTCATACTTGGCCTCCTTTTTCTTGTTTTACAATATGATCTTTGGTTAGGTGAAGGTAGCGTTGCCACTGTATGGCGTTTACAACAAGATATCACTGAGCAGAACAAAGAAAACGAAAAAATAAGTAAACGAAATGACTCACTTCTTGCTGAAGTAAAAGATTTGAAAAAAGGCAATGCTGCAATAGAAGAGCGAGCAAGAAATGAATTAGGGATGATTAAAAAAGGGGAGACATATATCCAGGTCGTCACCGAAAAACAGCACGAATAGCGAGAAGCTAGATAACGGCGTTGAAGCTCCTCCTTAAAATGCTCACATTACTAATGTAAGCTCCGCTTTTGCGTCAGACATCGCCTTGTTCTCTAACTTCTCGCTATCCGTGCTAGTGCTTTTAGAAAATAAAAAATATTAATATATGAATAAAAAACAAAAAATATGGGTAGTGATTCCTGCTGCAGGCGTTGGCAAGCGCATGGAGTCAGGCACCCCTAAACAATATTTAAAGTTGAATAACAAAACAATTATTGAACACACTTTATCTGTATTTGATAAACATGATTCTATTTCCGAAATAGTCGTTTCGATTTCAGAGGGGGATGAGTATTGGGATGCACTTAATCTTAACTTGTCAAAACCTCTTCATATCGCTAACGGTGGTAAATCACGTTGTGATTCAGTGTTGAATGGTTTGAAGTTTTTAGAAAATAAAGCGGCTAATGATGATTGGGTATTAGTGCATGATGCTGCACGACCTTGTTTACGACACGAAGATTTAACATTATTGCTTGAAACGTTAGAGGATCATGGCGTGGGTGGTATTTTAGCGGTACCTGTTCGAGATACCATGAAACGTTCATTTGATAACAATACTATTAAAGAAACGGTTGAACGAGAAAATTTATGGCATGCTTTAACACCACAAATGTTTCGTTTTTCTGTGTTAAAGAATGCTCTTGAGTCTGCATTAAATAAAAATGCTCTGATCACGGATGAAGCCTCTGCGATTGAGTTAGCAGGTTATCAGTCTGTATTGGTTGAAGGGCATGCGGATAATATTAAAATCACTCGTCCAGAGGATCTTGTTTTAGCCTCGTTCTTTTTACAAAATATAAAATATTAATAGGATAATATAATGCGTATCGGACAAGGTTATGATGCTCATAAATTTAAAGATGGTGGCAAACTTATTTTAGGTGGTGTTGAAGTTCCTTATGAGAAAGGAATGGAAGCACATTCTGATGGTGATGTTGTTATTCATGCTCTATGTGATGCCTTACTTGGTGCGATGGCACTGGGTGATATTGGAAAGCATTTTCCTGATACAGATGAATCATACAAAGGGATAGATAGTCGACTTTTATTAAAAGAAGTGATGGGTAAAGTACGAGAAGGTGGAATGAAATTAGGTAATGCTGACATAACCGTAATTGCACAAGAACCAAAACTATCCCCGCATATTGAAGCAATGCGAAAAATTATAGCATCTGACATGTCAACAGCGATCAGTAATATTAGCGTAAAAGCTACCACAACGGAGAAAATGGGGTTCACAGGTCGTGCAGAAGGGATAGCAGTGACTGCCATCGTACTATTATTTTAGATTTTTTGTAGGTCGGCTCTTTAGGCCGACGCTGAGTTATGAAAAAACAGAATAACTGATTATTAAAAAGTTATATTATTAAAAACATTCGTGCTATTAATTATACCGCATTGGCCTGAAGGCCAACCTACACTGTAAAATTACTATGTTTGATTTCTCTTCTTATCACTATGCTAATAACAAACCTTCATTGTCAGGCGTAATCCGCACGCATTTTTCTGATTTTAAAGTGGACGAAAAATTTGCTTTTGATGCAACCGGCGAAGGTGAACATGCGTTATTACATATTAAAAAACAAGATACTAATACTGATTGGTTGTCACGACAAATTTCCCAACTTGCAGGTGTTAGAAAGGTTGACGTTAGCTATGCGGGCTTAAAAGATCGTAATGCTGTAACCACACAATGGTTTAGTGTTTGGTTACCAGGTAAACCTGATCCGGATTGGTCTCAACTTAATTCTGAAAATATAGAAATTTTACAAACTATTCGACATAGCCGAAAATTACGCCGTGGCAGTTTGCGTGGTAATCAATTTAATTTAATTATTCGTGATGTTGAGGGAGATGCTTCTGATCTCGAACACCGTATGAATATTATAAAACAAGATGGCGTACCTAATTATTTTGGTGCTCAGCGTTTTGGTATTGATGGTAATAATTTAGAAAAAGCTAAAATAATGTTTGGCGGGAAACGGGAAAAAGATCGATTTAAAAGATCAATATATTTGTCCGCGGCACGTTCTGCAATGTTTAACGATGTTTTATCTCAACGTGTTGAAATGAATAAATGGGCGGATGGAATATCTGGTGATGTAATGCTACTTGATAATAGCCATAGTTATTTTTTAGCTGAAGAAATAGATGAAAAAATAATTCAACGTCTTAAAGAACATGATATTCATCCAAGTGGTCCACTATGGGGTAGAGGTGATTTACTTTCAAAAGGTGTCGTTGCTGAAATTGAAAAAAAATTACCCGAAAAGTTTGAAGTTTTTGACCTTGGTTTAAGAAATGCAAGGCTTGATCAAGAACGTCGTTCGTTACGATTATCGGTTAACGATTTTCAATATTCGCATGATGTTAAAAATAATATCCTCTATCTTTCTTTTTTCCTGCCTGCAGGTGGATATGCAACATCAGTGCTTCGTGAAATTATAAATGTTTAAATATTTCATACGTTTACATACATTATAATATTACCGAATAATAATATTGATTTCCTTAAAAAGTTTCTGTTGTTTCATTCATTATATTGTTATATTTACGTTTTATTATTCATAATTATGAATAATAATTTCAAAAGCAGGTTGGTAGCATCATATATAAGCAAATGCTGTATACGATAAATGGGTTGAAAGCTACTAAATAGATTAAATAATAAAAGGAACCTGCTTTTCATTAAGTCACTATTGGGGAGTCTATATGAGTAGATCTGATTATTGGAAGGAGAATTTACGGCTGGTCACTATATTACTTGTAATATGGTTTGCTGTTTCATTCTTATTTGGCATTATCCTGGTTGAGGAATTAAACGCAATCCGGGTTGGGGGCGTAGGACTGGGTTTCTGGTTTGCGCAGCAAGGTTCTATTTATACGTTTTTAGTATTAATTTTTGTCTATACGAAAAAAATGAATGCTTTAGATCGTAAATACAACGTTCACGAAGAAGACGACTAGCGGAGGCAATAATGGAGTTAACAACATTAACTTATCTTTTTGTCGGAGCTACTTTTGCCTTATATATAGGAATTGCTATATGGGCTCGTGCTTCAACAACAAGTGAATTTTACGTTGCAGGTAAAGGTATTCATCCTGTAGCAAACGGTATGGCAACTGCCGCCGATTGGATGTCAGCAGCATCATTTATTTCCATGGCAGGCTTAATTGCCTTTAATGGTTATGGTGCATCTGTATTCTTAATGGGTTGGACCGGTGGCTATGTTTTATTAGCATTGTTACTTGCACCTTACTTACGTAAGTTTGGTAAGTTTACGGTTCCTGAGTTTATTGGTGAACGTTACTACTCGCGTACAGCACGTATTGTCGCGGTAATTTGTTTGATTTTGGCTTCGATTACTTATGTAATTGGTCAAATGAAAGGCATCGGTGTAGCTTTCTCTCGTTTCCTGGAAACAGATTATGATACTGGTCTCTACATTGGTATGGGCATTGTATTTATCTATTCTGTACTAGGTGGTATGAAAGGTATTACTTATACGCAAATCGCACAATATTGTGTTTTGATTTTTGCTTATACAGTACCCGCTGTATTTATCTCATTAAATATCACAGGTAATCCTATTCCTCAGTTAGGTATTTTAAGTACCATGGCGGATAGCAATACTTATATGATGGATAAGCTCAATCTGGTGGTCTCCGAACTCGGGTTCAATGAATACACAACCCAGATAATGGGTAGCAAACTCAACATGTTTGCATACACTTTGACTCTGATGATTGGTACTGCAGGTTTACCTCATGTAATCATTCGTTTCTTCACAGTACCTAAAGTAAAAGATGCTCGTGCAACTGCGGGTTGGGCGTTAGTCTTTATCGCAATCTTGTACACAACAGCACCTGCTGTAGGTTCTATGGCTCGTTTGAACTTAATGAACACAATTCAAACAGGTCCTGTAGGTGAAGTAACGGCAAATCTTGAATATGAAAATCGTCCTCAGTGGTTTAAAAACTGGGAATCAACCGGTCTTTTGAAATTTGAAGATAAGAACGGTGATGGTCGTATTCAGTATTACAACGATAAGAACAAAGACTTTGCTGCAAAAGCGGATTCATTTGGTTGGAAAGGTAATGAAATGGTTAAAGTTGACCGTGACATTATGGTTCTTGCAAACCCTGAAATCGCAAACTTACCTAACTGGGTAATTGCATTAGTTGTAGCAGGTGGCTTAGCGGCTGCGCTTTCAACGGCGGCAGGTTTGTTACTTGCAATTGCATCATCAATTTCTCATGACTTATTAAAAGGTATCTTTAGACCTGATATTTCAGAGAAAGATGAACTCATGGCAGGTCGTATTGCCATGGCGGGTGCGATAGCGATGGCCGGTTACTTTGGTCTTCATCCACCTGATTTTGCAGCTGGTACTGTTGCGATTGCCTTTGGTTTAGCGGCTTCATCTATCTTCCCTGCGTTGATGATGGGTATCTTTGCCAAGAAAGTAAATCGTACGGGTGCTGTTGCAGGCATGATTACAGGTATAGGCATAACCATGCTTTATGTATTCCAACATAAAGGTATTATGTTTATTCCAGGTACATCATTCTTAGGTGACATGTCACCAAACTGGTTCTTTGGAATTTCTCCAAATGCATTTGGTTGTGTTGGCGCTCTTGCTAACTTTGCCGTTGCTATTGGTATTTCTAAAATGAGTGAACCTGTACCGGATCATATTCAACATCTTGTTGAAGACATCCGTATTCCAGCAGGATCAAGTTCAGCATCAGATCATTAATATTGTTTGATGTTAGCTAGTGAAGCCTCGTAAGTTTACGCTTACGGGGCTTTTTTTATATTGGTATTTAAAAAAATGGTTTAAGATAGTGTTATGGAAATAGAACTCATAGAAATTCGTGATTTTATTATGGCGCATCCACCTTTTGATGTGCTAGATAAAGTAGCTCTGAATGAACTAACCAATACGCTAACTATAAAGTATATGAGGCGAGGTAATACATTCTCTGAATTAAATGAGATAAACCAATATCTTTATATTATCCGTACCGGTGCAATTGAATTTCGTGATAAAGAAAAGCAATTAAAGGATAAACTGGCGGAAGGCGATATTTATTATTCTGAAGATGGTAATAAAAATATAGAACAAGCAATTTGTGTTGAAGATAGCATTCTTTATTTATTGCCTATTACAAAACTAAATCAATTCCGATTAGAAAATAAAGATTTTGATCTACATTTTAATCAATCAATTAATGAGCGATTAAGAAATGCGGTTGAATTGACACATGCTGCTGATATGCGTGATTTGAGTGCGATGCAACTTGAAGTAAACAGTCTTACTGATCGTAAGCCGGTTATTGTTGATGTTTCGATGAGCATAAAAGATGCAGCACAAATAATGACAGCGGAGCAGGTTTCATCAATCTTGGTAACAGAAAATAATATACTAAAGGGCTTGTTAACTGATCAAGATATTCGTTCGCGTTGCGTTGCACAAGATTTAAGCTTCTCGCAACCGGTTAGCCGTATTATGACAACAGATCTTGAAACAGTTGAATCTACAACGTTACTTTCTCAAGCCTTATTGGCAATGACGAGAAAACAAGTTCAGCATTTGCCAATAATAAAAAATGACGTTCCAATAGGAATTCTTACTTCATCTGATATTGTTCGTCATTTAACAACAAGCCCTACATTGATTGCAACAGACATATATAAAGCAAACTCCATTAAAGCATTAAAGAAAATCAGTGTGCGTTTGCCTGAGTTACAATTACAATTATCACTTTCAAGTGCGACTGCAAAACATATTGGTGAGGTATTCTCATCGATAACAGACGCTATTACGTGTCGTTTAATTGAATTAGCTGAGGCAGAGCTTGGAACAGCACCTGTTAGTTATGTTTGGGCAGCAGGGGGTTCTCAGGCGAGAAATGAACAAACCTCTCACACCGATCAAGATAATGCTCTTATTATATCTGATGAATATAAAGATGAACATGCAGATTATTTTAAAGCCTTAGCTAATTTTGTTTGTGATGGTCTTAATGACTGTGGTTATGTTTATTGTCCGGGTAATGCTATGGCAAGTAATGATGAATGGCGCCAACCAATCAAAGTTTGGCATAGTTATTTTTCAAAATGGATATCCGAACCTGAGCCTAAATCATTAATGCTATCTAGTATATTTTTTGATTTACGACCGGTTTATGGTGACACCGCTTTATTTGATGATTTACAAGTTAAAATGCTGAACAAAACTAAAAAAAATCAACTTTTTATTTCACATATGATAGGCAATGCCTTAACTCATAAGCCACCACTTGGTTTTTTTAGAAATTTTTTGATGGTGCAAGATGATAAGCATAAAAATGCATTGAATATTAAACACAGAGGGGTTGTGCCTATTGTTGACATTGCTCGTGTTGTTGCGCTTAAACATGGCCTAAAAGAAACCAATACGGTTGAAAGGTTGCATGCTGCTTTTGAGTGTAAAGGCTTGAGTCGTGAAATGTCTGAAAATTTAATTGATGCGCTTGAGTTTATTTCATCATTGCGTATCAGGCATCAAGCCGAACAGATTAGAAAAGGTGTTGATGCCGATAATTTCTTACCCATTGAGGAGTTGTCAGGGTTAGAGAAAAGTCATTTAAAAGATTCATTTGAAGTTATAAAAACAATGCAACATTTTTTTGAAAGTCGAATTTCTTAATACAGATTTATATATTATGTTTCATAATCTATTCGGTAAAAATTATGCCAGAAAATACTGGTTAAAGAAAACACAGTCTAGTGTGATGCAAGATTTTCTTAATCAACCTTACGTAAGTCGACGTAAATTGATTAAAGAAACGGATATAATTTCTTTAGATATTGAGACGACGGGATTGGATTCAAAAAAAGATCGAATAGTCAGCATAGGCCTTGTACAAATATCACTGCTTGGAATTAAGTTGGATAGTTGCTGGCACCAGATTATTAAGACAAATAAAGGGCTGCCTGAAAAAAGTGTTGTTATACATAATATAACGGATGATGAAACTGCCGCAGGAATAACCATTGAAGAAGCAATAACTGAACTACTGAAACGATTAAAAGGTAAAGTTGTTCTGGTGCATAATGCGAATATTGAGCAGGGCTTTATTAATGAGGTATGTCAAAAACTATATCATACCGATTTTGTCATGCGTGTTATTGATACACAGGTTTTAGCGAAACGTAGTTTTGATCGTAAGGGCTACACTTACAAGCCAACGGAGTTGCGTTTATTTAATCTTCGGAAAAAATATAAGTTGCCCGTTTATAAAGCGCATAATGCTTTGTTAGACGCGCTTGCAACAGCAGAACTTTTTTTAGCGATGGTGCCGGCTATATCTGCAAATGATAAAGCGCGTCTTAGTGATTTCTTATCTTAAAATTACTTTTTTTCTTTTTCTTTAGAATTGATCAGATTAAAAACACGTTCTGCTATTTTAAATGAAAAAATATGCGTGCAGCTTCGTCTATTCATTGCTTGATAAAGTGCAAATAGAAGTGAAACCACAAAAACTATTAATATAACTAATGTCGCAGTATCCATTATTTGTCGAGCATCATTTGCAACAATCCAATCTAAAGAAATACCTAACATCAGCGCTAAACTGATCAGCATAATCCAGAGTTGAATACTAAAAGCGAGATCGGCCGTTTGTAGTGCAACTTTTGCTACATTGGCACGCTTACTGCGAAAAATAAAAAATATGATAAGCGGGGTAATGGTACTTGCAAGAGGGTTAATAAATATCCCTGCCAGTGAACTTAAAGGCGCAAGTGCCATATATGAACGTTGTGAGGTATCTTTTTTAGTCATTATTTTTTCATTTATGAAATATTTGAAGGAATTAGAATTTACGTTAATTCGAGTTAGCGTTCAATGTTAAAATGAAAATTAGTTCGTTTATTATTATTTTCTGATCTTCAGGCAATAAAAAGCCTGACACACTATGTGTGCCAGGCTTTTTAAACGCTTTGCTTAGCCGTTTATTTTATTAGAAAAATCCAAGAGGATTAATATCGTAACTCACGAGTAAGTTCTTCGTTTGTTGATAGTGTTCTAACATCATTTTATGCGTTTCACGGCCGACACCAGACTTCTTGTAACCGCCAAAGGCCGCGTGAGCAGGGTAGAGGTGATAGCAGTTAGTCCAAACGCGACCAGCCTGAATACCACGTCCCATTCGATAAGAAAGGTTCATGTCGCGCGTCCAGACACCTGCACCGAGACCAAATTCAGAATCATTGGCAATGGCTAATGCTTCTGCTTCATCTTTAAAGGTGGTAACTGAGACGACGGGTCCAAAAATTTCTTCCTGGAAAACGCGCATATCGTTAGTGCCTTTGAGTAGTGTTGGTTGAATGTAATAACCACCACCAAAGCCTTCTTCAATTTTTTCAACACCACCACCGATGAGAACTTCTGCGCCTTCATCTTTGCCGATTGTCATATAACTAAGAATCTTATCGTATTGCTCCTTAGAAGCTTGCGCACCAACCATGGTATCCATATCGAGTGGGTTACCCCGTTTAATTTGTTTAGAGCGCTCAATGACCATTGCAATGAATTCTTCATAAATATCTTCTTGAACCAACATTCGAGATGGACAGGTACAAACTTCACCTTGGTTGAAGAAAGCGAGTACAGCACCTTCAACACACTTACTGATAAATTCATCTTCTTGTTGCATGATATCGCTGAAGAAAATATTTGGCGATTTACCGCCTAATTCAACGGATGATGGAATGATATTTTCAGCTGCATATTTCAATATTTTTGAGCCAACTGGAGTCGAGCCAGTGAAAGCAATCTTTGCAATACGTTTATTACTCGCTAATGCCTGACCGGCTTCCATACCAAAGCCATTGACGATATTTAATACGCCTGCCGGTAAGATATCTTCGATAAGTTCCATAAAGATGAGTATGGAAACGGGAGTTTGTTCAGCGGGTTTAAGGATAGTACAGTTACCTGCAACCAGGGCAGGAGCAATTTTCCAGGCCGCCATAAGCAATGGGAAGTTCCAGGGAATTATCTGGCCAACGACACCCAGTGGCTCATGGAAATGGTAGGCAACCGTGTTCGTATCCAGCTCACCAAGTGAACCTTCCTGAGCGCGGATACAGCCTGCAAAATAGCGGAAATGATCGATTGCTAGAGGTACGTCTGCTGCCAGTGTTTCTCGTACGGCTTTACCGTTATCCCAAGTCTCTGCAACCGCGAGTATTTCAAGATTTTGCTCCATACGATCAGCAATTTTGAGTAACATATTAGAACGTTCAGTAACCGACGTTTTTGCCCAGGCATCTTTTGCTGCATGAGCCGCATCGAGTGCGAGTTCAATATCTTCAGCACCTGAACGAGGAATATCGCAGATTTTTTCACCTGTTACTGGAGTGATGTTTTCGAAGTAAACACCTTTTACTGGAGCAACCCATTTTCCACCTATGTAGTTTTCATAACGTTCTTTAAATGTGACGACAGAGCCGTCTTGACCTGGTTTTGCATAAATCATGCTAACTCCTTATTGTTTTGTTGATTATTATTCTTAATAATTTACCTTATTTTAATGTTGAAACTTGTCTGCCACTCCAGATCACTTGACTCAGTATCCAGATGAGATACATTGTAGACTGCTTATCCCGCCTTATTGTTGGAATGTTTAATTCCTGAATTATCAGTACTGTAAAGAGAAAAAATATGCGTTCAATTGATTTAAATCAGCTGCGAACACCACAAAAATTGGTTGAAAATCGTATTAGTTTTGCCGGTTCAGACTCTGAATTGAGTATTTATGATACTTACGATTCAGCCGTGCGTGTTGGTCTAAATGCGGATCAGTTGCTTTATTGTGGCATGGTTTCTGGACGTAAAGTGATGCACGATAATTATCGTAGTAATGATCAATTATTTTTGCCGCATGAATCATTTGTGATGGCGCCTGGAGAATATGTTGAAATTGATTTTCCTGAGGCTACATTAGAAACACCGACAACGTGCTTAACGATTGAAATTGCCAAAGAAAAGGTGGAATCCATTTCTCAACGCATGGCCGATCTTTGTCCGCTAGAGTCAGGGCCAGATGCCTGGCAATATAATGCGCCGATTCTCCATACTCATCACACCGCAGCCACGCAGTCTTTATTAAAACGAATGGTTGCTTTGTTTACAGAAAATCATCCTGATCGGGATGCGATGGTTGAGCTGAATGTAAGCGAACTGATTATTCGCATGTTACGTAATCAAGAGCGACAATTTCTGCTTGAGTACTGTAAAAGATTACCCGATGCCAGTGGTATGACCACAGTGCTTAATTATATTGAACAGCATCTTGCTGAACCTTTGGATATTGAACTGTTAACAAAACAGGCATGCATGAGTCGTAGTCGTTTGTATACAGAATTTAAAAAGCAGTTAGGTTGCTCTCCCTGTGAGTTACAGCAGCAACTTCGATTAAAAGAAGCGGCAAAGCGATTTGGTGCTGGAGAAAGTATAACCAAGGTATGTTATGACTTAGGCTTTTCTAATCTTAGTCATTTCAGTCGGCGTTTCCGTCAGTTTTTCGGAAAATCACCTCGTGAGTATCTTAAAGATAATTAATCAGTAAAATTCAGATCGTTTTACCGATGTTTATTTTGAAGATTTCAGCAGGACATATATAGCGCCAGTACCACCATCTTTAGGTAGAGCCGATGAGAAGGCAAGCACATCTCTATGCTGTGGCAACCAGTATGCAACATGTGTTTTTAAAATAGGGATTTTTTGTTCTGAACGATAACCTTTGCCATGAATAATAAGAATATATCGAATATGTTGTCTTGAGCACTCATATAAAAAATCTTGTATTGCAATTTTAGCTTCAACAATAGTGTAGCCATGTAAATCCAGTACGTCCTCAATAGGAAGTTCACCGCGTCGAAGTTTCTTCTGGACTTTTTGCTGGATTCCTGCGCGTGCAAATGAGAGCACATCATCAACGACAGCATCACGTAAATCAACAGGATCTGACATCAGGTTTATATCAGTAGCTTCTTCTGTATCAGAATAATCTTGCCCATGTCTGGGTTTGGGGGATGGTTTAGCTTTAGCTGTTTCGATACGATTTTCTGTAATTAAAGGTCGCACATCGGCTACTTCTTCACGGAAAGACTGCATATCATCTTCGCTAATTTTATCTGTCCACTTTGGATTTTTATTAGACATTTACTATTCGTACTATGGGTAATTAGGTGCTTAGTGTACCATTATGCTCAATTGATTTAAGTAGGTCATTTTCTCTTTTATAGTTGTTTGATGTTGAGTGAAAAGTTGTATTGTGAAAAATATGCAAATTTTAGTTAGTAATGATGATGGTGTCGCAGCCCCGGGAATATTGGCTTTAAAAGACGGGCTGGCAAATATGGCTTCACTCATTTTAGTGGCTCCTGATCGTGATCGTAGTGGTGCAAGTAATTCCCTGACATTAGACAGTCCAATCCGAGCCAAAGAAATTTCTGAGAATGTGATCAGTGTTGCCGGCACACCAACAGATTGTGTTCACCTGGCGCTGACAGGATTGCTCGAAAACGAACCCGATATGGTCATTTCAGGTATCAATGCCGGTGCAAATATGGGGGATGATGTTCTCTATTCCGGTACGGTTGCGGCTGCGATGGAAGGGCGATTTCTCGGTTTACCCTCAATTGCCATTTCACTGGCAAGCAATGCCGATAATGCAAAATTGACCCATTATGACACCGCGGTACAAGTTGCCCGTTTTCTTATTAAAAGGCTAAAGCATGCGCCTTTTCCTTCAAATACCATCCTTAACGTTAATGTTCCTGATTGCCCCTGGGATCAGGTTAAAGGCATCCAATCAACGCGTTTAGGCCACAGGCATAAAGCAGAACCCGTGATTAAAGAGAAAGATCCACGTGGGCGAGATATTTATTGGGTCGGCCCTCCAGGTGCTGAACAAGATGCTGGAGAAGGGACCGATTTCTATGCATTAAAAAATGGTTTTGTCTCAGTTACCCCTTTGCAGGTTGATTTAACACGTCATGAAGCACGTGATGGATTGGCAGATTGGCTTGAGAAAGATATTACAGAATCATCATGAATTATGATTTAAATGGCATTGGTATGACCTCGCAACGTACGCGTGATCGGTTAATTCAGCGCTTGCGTGAAGAGGGTATCCATGATGAAAATGTACTAGAGGTTATGCGCCAGACTCCTCGACATATCTTTGTTGATGAAGCCTTAGCGAGTCGTTCTTACGAAGATACCGCATTACCCATAGGACATGGTCAAACCATTTCTCAACCCTATATTGTGGCTAGAATGACTGAATTACTGGTAGCAAATGGGCCTTTAAAGAGTGTTCTCGAAGTTGGAACCGGGTCGGGTTATCAAACGGCCATTTTGTCGCCGTTTGTAGAACAGGTTTTCACTGTAGAACGAATCGCACCATTATTAGAACAAGCAAAGGAAAAACACAGAGCATTAGGCTTAACTAATATACGTTATTTGCTCAGCGATGGAAGCTGGGGATGGCCACAACATGCTCCATTTGATGCCATTATTGCGACTGCTGCTCCTGAAGAAATACCACCTGAATTAACGGAACAACTGGTCGATGGTGGACATCTCATTATTCCTCATGGTAAGAATACGCGACAGAGATTAAGTGTGATCGAGCGTGATGGGGATACATTAAATACAACAGATTTTGACATGGTCAGTTTTGTGCCATTAGTTAGGGAGAAGTAATAGTGAGACTATTTTCACGACTGTATGAGCTGACAATGAAATGGTCAATTCATCCTCATGCACCTCGTTATCTTGCTGGAATGAGCTTTGCTGAGTCCTCATTTTTTCCTGTACCAGTTGATATCATGCTGGCACCCATGTCATTAGCAAAACCTGATAAAGCCTGGCACTTTGCGTTTATCGCAACTTTTTTTTCAGTCCTTGGTGGTATAACCGGTTATTTTGTTGGTTATTTTGCAATGGATGTTCTGGAACCGTGGATACATACAATTGGATATTGGGAACGTTACCAACAAATTATTCTTTGGTTTGAAGAGTGGGGAATATGGATCGTATTCATTGCAGGCTTTTCACCTATACCCTATAAGCTATTCACGATAACGGCAGGTGCTTTAAGCATGGCACTATTTCCCTTTATTCTTATCTCTATCATAGCTCGAGCGGCACGTTTTTATGCGGTTTCTGGTTTAATGTTATGGGGTGGTGAAAGTATGGAAGCTAAATTAAGAAAATACATGGATCTTATTGGTTGGGCGGTTATCATTCTGGCTGTCGTTACTTATATACTGCTTAAGTTATTTTAGAATATTTATGTTGTCCAAATATTCTAAATTTCTTTTTATATGTTTATTATTACTGTTGAATTCAGGCTGTATTCGATTTGTTAAGCATGATTCGGGACGGGCATATAATACGAGATCGTCCAGCAAATTTGTGACGCATCACCGGGTAAAAGCAGGGGAGACGCTTTACTCTATTGCGTTTGAATATGGACGTGATCATAGAGATGTGGCTCGTTGGAACCAGATTCGCAAGCCGTATACGATTTATCCGAAGCAAAAGTTACGCATAATTCCGATAAAAAGTGATAAAACAACAAAAAATAATACTTTTAAAACTGAAGCTAAAATATCAACGGGTAGAAAAATAATTCCTGTTGAAAACAAGGTTCATTATGTTGCAAGTTCAAAATTAAAATGGCTATGGCCCACACAAGGCAAGGTTGTCAGTACTTTCTCAATACGTGATCCAGGTCGTCGAGGTATCGACATTGTTGGCAGGAAGGGACAACCGGTTAAATCAGCTGCAGCGGGATACGTTGTTTATCGTGGTAATGGATTGCGTGGCTACGGAAACTTGATTATCCTCAAGCATAATGAAACCTACTTCAGCGCCTATGCACACACAGAAAATGTGGTTGTAAAAGAGAACGAAAAAGTTAAGGTAGGGCAGAAGATTGCCGATATGGGTAATACAAATACAGATAAAACAAAATTACACTTCGAAATCCGTCGTAACGGGAAACCAGTAAATCCATTGAGGTACTTACCCAAACGACATTAATGACGATTACAAGGTAGTAAAAGAAGTATGGCGGAACAAAGCAATAAGAATAAAAAGAGCAACGCCAAAGGTGATGAAAATACCGAATCAGAAGACGTCTTGTTACTCGATGAGCAAGATGTTGAAGAAGGGGTAGAGAATGAGAAAGAAGTCACTGATGATAAAAAAAAATTCACCCCGGGAACAATACCCGCAAGCCAGCTTGATGCTACACGCCTGTACCTTAACGAAATAGGATTCTCTCCATTACTAACCGCTGAAGAAGAAGTTTATTACTCACGCAAATTACTAAAAGGTGATGAGTCTGCACGTAAAAAAATGATTGAGTGTAATTTACGCTTAGTTGTTAAAATTTCTCGTCGTTATCTTAACCGTGGTTTAGCATTACTCGATCTAATTGAAGAAGGTAATCTTGGATTAATCCGTGCAGTCGAAAAATTTGATCCTGAACGTGGGTTTCGTTTTTCGACATATGCAACCTGGTGGATACGTCAAACGATTGAACGTGGCATCATGAATCAAACGCGTACAATTCGTTTACCAATCCATGTTGTTAAAGAAATTAATATCTACTTACGTGCAGCAAGACATCTCGCTCAAACATTAGATCATGAACCCAGCCCTGAAGAAATCGCAGAAATGGTCGACAAACCGATCAAAGATGTAAAACGTATGCTGGGTTTAAATGAACGCACAGCTTCAGTTGATAGCCCAATGGGACCAGATTCTGATTCATCTTTACTTGATGCTATTCCCGATGAAAGTAATATTGATCCCGTCGCATT
>JAGLTQ010000026.1 GCA_023135195.1 Gammaproteobacteria bacterium
TTGTTATGTGAAACCAAATATTTAAAATGAACGAATATTGGGTTCACATGTTTTGACGTTTGTTCTTATTATTTTTTCTTTTGACTTTAAATTTACCATGTTTAATGAAAAAAGAACGTAACCAATTTATTTAATGCGCTAACTTTGAGACTAGGTAAAACAAAGATTATGCCTAAACTGCTTAACTTGCCGATTTGGTAAATTTTAAAAAGAGCGACTTCATTAGCACGAAACTTAAATTTACCTTCTTATACTTTTATTTTTTAATACACATAACGTTAAAGTTAAAGGGTTTTTTAAAAGAGAGCGAGAGCGCCTCTTTTAAAAAATCCATTTTGAACGCCTTGTTATATTTATTCTTCATGCGTTCCGTAATATTCATAATCATCAAGTTCCTTTCTTGGTTTCCACCTTAAGCCAGAAACTTCTGCCATTAAGTCTCTGTGTGCTATCCAATTAAACACATGTACGTGCTCAAGTCTTTTGTCTCTTACTGATTTTATGCTTTGAGAATTAAACGCTGGTTTGTGTGAGTATATGAGCAAACTTTCAGCAAGAGATATTTCTGATTCCCATTTTGAGTTATCTGGTGTTGTTTCGCCTGATAATCTCCCTATGTAAATTTCGACGTTTTCACTATCTCTATTGTGCTGCCAGCCTTCTTGCGAAATTCTAACTCCGAAAGTTTGTTCGATAGCCTTACCAATATAAAGAAGTACGTTTGAGCCATAAATTGGATGCCCACCATAAATTTGATAGACACCATAATCTTTATCTTCATCCTTTATCTCAGAAAGCTTTGCGATAGAGAAGGGGCCTTCCCAATCAATATGAATATGACTAATTTCCATAGTGTTCCTTGTGAATATAACAGTGATTTAGACGGCTAGCCGTCTTTTACCTTATTAGGCGGCTAGCCGCCTAATTTGTTTAAAATATTATTTAAAATGCACTTTTTTCTATATTAAATCAACTGCTTATTGGGTTTTAACTATATTTATATTTTGAAAAATACGGCGATATTTGGTGTTGCGGAATTATTTTTGACAGCTGGAACAATAAAATGTCGAACGTTGACCTAGTGTAATTTGTTTAATGGGTTTTTCACACGTTAAACATGGTTCCCCAGATCTATTATAGACTTTTAGTTTTTGACTAAAATAACCCGGTTTTCCATCACTTGACGTGAAGTCTTTTAAGGTTGTTCCACCTTGTTTTATAGCTTGCTTGAGAATTTTTTTAATTGCTTTTGTTAGTGACAAAGACTGTGCTTTTGTAAGTTTACCGGCAAGGCGTTTAGGATGAATGCTGGATAGAAATAACGCCTCGCTGGCGTAAATGTTTCCTACACCAACGACAATTTTTGCATCCATGATGAATTGCTTGATTGTTGTTTTTCTTTTACGGGATTTTTCAAAAAGTAAATCAGCATTAAATTCTTTATCGAGTGGTTCCGGGCCAAGATTGATAAGTAATTTATGTTTTAGCGGGTCTTCTTTTGTCCATAAAACGGAACCGAACCGTCTTGGATCTCTTAAGCGTAAACAGATGCTATCTTTAAACTGTATTTCAAAATGGTCATATTTTTCTACCGCTTCAGTCGTTGGCAGTATTCGTAAACTACCAGACATGCCAAGATGAATAATGAGTGTCCCGACTTCTGTTTTGACTAACAGGTATTTGGCACGACGAGTTACGGAAAGTATTTTTTTATTTTTCAGCTTTGTATTAAGGCCGTTTGGAATGGGCCAGCGTAAATTTCGATTGCGTATAATAATTTTAGTAATGGTGTTATTTTCAATATGTGGAGCAATACCACGGCAGGTGGTTTCAACTTCTGGAAGTTCAGGCATAATTTTTTATATTAATCATTTTATTCAATGTCGGATAAATTCAAAAGTTTATTTTTACGATCTGCTGAGAGTATGTAACGCAAACCAGAATCTATATTTAATAAATTAAAATTTTCTTTATCAGTTTTAATTTTAAAACGAATAACTTTATTATTTTTTAAATGAATGGTGATATCGGGCTTTGTGCCGGGTTGAATTTTTACTTTGTTTAAATCATAAGCCTGGCTCAGCTGCCACTCGTTAATAAGCTGGTTAATTGAATCGGCTGAAAAAGAATCTGCTTTAGGTGTTACCTTCCATTCCCCATCTTCTTGCTCAAGCTTTAAACCCGGTAACTTTAGTTTTTGTATTTTGCTTTTTGCAGGTAGCAATTTATGATCAATATAACTTTCAGTTTTTGCCGTCAGCTGATAATAAAAGGTATCTTTTATCATGTGCAAGGTAGAGCCGATTTTTACATAACGATGGTGTTTTAACGATTTATTATGGCCAAAGATAATGGCTGTATTATTAAATGTAATTGTTGCTTGAGGCCTGGTTAAGCCAAAGGTAGCCGGATCCAGTTTTTCTAAATTGTTTTGTGATAGTGATACTGTTGATAATAATTTTAAAATAGAATCAATACGAAAAGTGTTAGCTGTAAAAGGGGAGGGTTTACTCATTACCCATCCGTTTTCTGTTTTGCTAAAGCTTATATCCCGCTGCTCAGATGGCAATTGATAGCGACTAATTTTAATGTTTTGAATATCATCAGTTTTTAGCTTTGTGAGGAGAGGGGGAGTGATTGCTTTATCTTTCCCTGGCTCATAAATGACAAACATGATTAAAACAGAGATAAAAACCAATAAAATCAGATTAAGTAAGTTACGTTTTGTCATAATGAGTTTTTAAGTATTTGTTATGCAGAACGGCGTTTATACCAGATTAATGTTCCGCTGATGAGTAAGCCCAGTGGTAAAATAATTAAAAATAATAAACCAATGATTGCACCGGTTAAATCACTAATGTTTATTTGACTGTCTACTGCATTTGAACTGGGAATTAAAATAAAGCTGTCATCATTACTGATCCAGTTAATAATATTATGACCAATATTGAGATTGCCCTGATTTCCCAGGTAAGTGTTTGAAAGAAAATCACCATCACCCAGTATCACGATACGTTGTTGGCTTTTTTGTTTTTCTGAAGTAACGTCTTTTTTCTCTTCTTTTCGTGTTAAAGCCAGGCCGATAGTTAATGGGCCGACAAAATCTTTGTCTGCATTGTAATCAACAGCACCTTCCAATAAGCCTGTTTCAGACCAACTGCGCGCAACGGTTTGTAAAAAGGGGGTGGCGAGCCAGTTATCTTTTACTTCGTGATGTACGATGCCAACGGCTTTAGGAAAAATACTTATATATTGAAAATCACGTGTAATTGCATGAGAGGGGTAGCTGGTAATTAGCGAAAATGATGGATCCTTTATATTCATCATTTGCGCGGTTGGATCAACAATAGTACCGGGATAAAAATTAATACCGAATAAATCTGCCAGAGGTTGCAGGCCTAATAGAGAAGCCCCCGGTTCCTGTACCCATAAAAGATTACCGCCGCGTTTAATATATTCAATGATAATCTTAACTTCGCCGGGTAATAAATTTGTTTGCGGGCTGGCAATAACAATTGCAGCGACATCAGGGATAGCTGGTGTTTCGTTGAGTTTTAACAACTCCGTTGTAATGCCTTTAATTTTAAGTTTGGCAGCAAAGTTATTCCAGTCAAAGTTGGCCTGACCGTCTGGCTTTCTTTCGCCATGCCCACTGACAAATAATAATCGACGTTCACCTTGTCGTAATAAACGTTGCAGTGTATTGGTTAATGTTTGTTCTTTAAGTTGAGTGATATGTTCATTACGACCTTCATATTCAACAACAATTTCACCGTAATTGCTGACCTTCATTTTTCGTACTAAATCAGGTGCAGTATCCGGGTTTATAATTTCCAGGGTGATGTCTTGTTTATATTTTTTATATTTGGCAACAAGTTCTTTTATATATTGGCGGTTTGATAATAAATTACCGTCTGGAATAAAGGTGGTGATTTTTACTGGTGCTGGAATTTGCTGTAACAATTTAATGCTGACGTCGGATAATGTATTGCGATTGTTTTCAGTCCAGTCTGATTCAAAATTATACTGGTTAGACAGCCAGGCAAGCAAACCAATGACGGTTGAAAATAAAATGATAAAAATAATGTTTTGAAAACGTAATTGGTTACGATTTTTTTTTGTAATTTCCATAATGTTTATCTTTAGCGTTGTAAACGATCGCTATCTAGGCGACGAATACTTAAAATGAGAAAAAGAGATATAAAAAGGACATAGTAAATAAAATCACTGCTATTAAAGACGCCCTTAGAAAAGGCCTCAAAGTGACGTAGCATTGAAAAATATTCAAGTAAACCACTAGCCGCTGCATCTGCTTTGTTTCCGGCCCAGTCAATAATCCATAACATGATTAACATGCCAAAGGTGCTCATTGCCGCGATGGTGGGTTGTGCAGTAAGACTCGACATGTATAAACCGAGAGCAATAAATGCGGCAAGTAATAAACTAATACCTAAAACAATGGCAAACAGTAATCCCGCGTCCAGTTTACCTGCAAACAAAAGCGATAAAGGCATTAAGGTCATCATAAAAATCATAATGGCGGCAAAGCCCAGCATACCGAGGTATTTTCCAATAATAATTTCAGTCATTGAAATGGGGGCTGACATGAGTAGTGGCAGTGATTTATTACGGCGTTCTTCGCTGATTAATCTCATGGTAAGTAGTGGCGTAACCAGCATCATAATAAAGGCAGCATTGCCATATAAAGGAACGATAACAAGTTCTGTAATACCGGGCGCATTTTCAATTGCTGCTAATTTGGGTTGAATTAATAAAAACTCTTGTAGTTGACTCAAAAATAAATAGGCTAGAATAAATTGTACGATGGCTAAAATGGACCATGCTAAAGGAGAAAGAAATAAACTGCGCAATTCACGCCGTGCTAAAGTTAAAATCATCATGCGGCAGAGGCTCCGTTATATTCTTCAGTATCCGCTTCATCGGCAATCACATCACCTGAAGTGAGTTCAACAAATACTTGTTCCAGAGTTTTTTGTTCAGGACGTATTTCAAACAGTCCCCAGTTTTTATCTGCGGCAATCTGAGCAATATTTTCAGATGGACTATTTTCTATTGCATGGGATAAGCGAAAACGGCTGTTTGATAATACTTCAACCTCGTCTATAAAATTTAAAGATTTTAGTTCTGCTTCAGATGGGGCGTGATTTAAACCTAAAATTAAACTGTTTGATCGCATACGCTGATGCAGGTGATTAATATCATCTGAATAGACAAGTTGGCCGTGGTTAATAATTTGCACTCGATCGCAGGTCATTTGTACTTCGGGCAGAATATGTGTTGAAAGTATTACACCATGATCTTCAGCAAGCTCACGAATCAGGTTACGAATTTCTTTGATCTGTATGGGGTCGAGTCCAACAGTAGGTTCATCCAGAACAACAATGGCCGGGTTATGAATAATGGCCTGCGCAATACCAACACGTTGTTGGTAGCCTTTGGATAAATTATTGATTAAGCGTTTTCCAACTTCAGTAAGTCCACAACGTTCTTTGGCTTTTTCCAGCGCGATTTTTTGTTTTGTGTTTTCTATGCGATTAATCTGTGCACAAAATGACAAATATTCATCAACCGTCAGCTCACGGTATAACGGTGGCTGTTCCGGTAGATAACCAATATTTGCTTTGGCTTGTTTGGCGGAGTCGAGTAAATCAAAACCATAAATATTAATTTGACCAGCAGAGGGAGCAAGATTGCCGGTTATGACCTGCATAGTTGTAGATTTACCTGCCCCATTCGGACCGAGGAAACCAAGCACTTCGCCTTTGTTTAAATGAAAGCTAATATTATTAACAGCGGAGAGTGAACCGTAAAAACGACTTAAATGCTTTACACTTAATAATTTTTTGTTTTCCATATTCTTATATCATAAAGTTAAAACGTGTATGGATTATAAGCGTCATGGAGAGTGTGGCAAGAGATGAATGACAAAGATATAATTCAAATGAGAACACGACCTGCATTTTTGTATATATGGACAAATTAATGACGTTATTGGGTATAGATACAGGTGGCACATTTACCGATTTTATTCTTTATCGCAATGGGAGCTTGCTTACACATAAGGTGTTATCAACACCTAAAGCACCTGAGTTAGCGATTTTACAAGGAATTAAAGATCTTGGGTTATTGGATACGGCGATCACCATCGTGCATGGTTCTACTGTTGCGACCAATGCTGTTTTAGAAGGTAAAGGTGTCACTACCGTTTACATTACCAACCACGGTTTGGGGGATGTTTTATCAATTGGCCGCCAGACTCGGCGCGAACTGTATAACCTGCAACCGAAAAAATATCCCCCTCCGGTTGCTAAAGAATATTGTCTTGAAACAGGTGGACGTTTATCTGCTAGCGCAGAAGTAATTGAGCCGTTAACTCAACAGCAGCTGGATGAGCTATTAATTCAACTGAAAAAATTATCTCCGCAAGCAGTCGCCATTAATTTGTTATTTTCATATTTAGATGATGAGGCAGAAAAACGCATTGCTGACATTATCCCGAAAAATATTTTTGTCTCGCGTTCTTCGGCCGTTCTGGCTGAATATAAAGAATATGAGCGTGGCATCGCAACCTGGTTAAATAGTTATGTCGGGCCTTTGGTGCAGGGTTATTTGCAGCGCTTACAAGATGCTTTACCCAACGCCACGGTTGCGGTGATGCAAAGTGCCGGTGGTACTATCGCTGCTAAACTTGCCGGGCAACAGGCTGTACATATGTTGTTGTCCGGACCTGCCGGTGGCCTGGCAGCAGCAAAATATATGGGTGATATAACCTCGCAGCAAAGATTACTCACGTTTGACATGGGTGGAACTTCAACCGATGTCGCGATGATTGATGGTGAATTACAGTTAAGCAATGAAGGTGAAATTGCCGGTTATCCAGTTGCTATTCCAATGGTTGACATGCATACCATTGGTGCGGGTGGTGGTTCCATTGCCAGTATTGATGCCGGTGGTTTATTGCAAGTAGGGCCGGAGTCAGCAGGAGCAGATCCCGGCCCTGCTTGTTATGGAAATGCGGGTCATCTACAAGACATGGCTGCAACTGTTACGGATGCCAATTTGATTTTGGGTCGGTTACGTTCGGACGCCTTTTTAGGTGGCGATATGAGCCTGGATATAGGGGAGGCACAACAAGCGATCCAACCGATAGCAGAAAAACTTAGTCTTTCTATTGAGGATGCCGCCACAGGTATCATTAGTATTGCCAATGAACACATGGCGCATGCTTTACGTGTGATGTCGGTACAACGTGGTATTGACCCAGGAGAATTAAGTTTAGTTTCTTTTGGTGGCGCAGGTGGTTTGCATGTTTGTGCTTTAGCTGATGCACTCGCTATGCGAAATGCCATGGTGCCACGATATGCGGGTGTCTTATCTGCTTTGGGCATGCTGGTTGCACCGCGAGCACGGCAGCTATCACAAACCTTTAATAATTTATTAAATGAGTTAAAGAATAAAGATATAGAGCAGCGTTTTTCAGCACTTTATCAAAAAGGTGTTGCAGAACTAAAGCAGGAAGGGGTTGTTGAAAAAGATATTATTGCTGAATACAGTTTAGATTGTCGCTATCTTGGACAATCCTATTTCTTAAATGTGAAATGGTTAGATATAAAATCTGCAGCAAAAGATTTTCAGGCATCACATGAAAAACGCTACGGCCATCAACTTGAACTGGAGGTTGAGTTAGTAAACTTGCGTTTATCGTTAAAAAGTAAAGCTGAAGATATTCAACTGCCGTTAATTGAGAAAAATAAAACAAGCACAAAAGATAATCTAGCAAAGTTAGCTGGAATAGAAAACGCTGTGCCGATTTATAATCGAGATGGTTTATCGTGTGGTGAGAAAATAACGGGGCCTGCTTTAATTACAGAAACTGTTTCAACAACCTATCTTGCACCGGGCTGGTCATGTGAAGTTGATAAAAGCGCGTGTTTACTGTTATCAAAAATATAATAATGAATCAGGATCTATAAATAGCTTTTATGTAGGTCGGCCTTTACCTACATGGACGTATTAGGGCAGGACGCCCGTAAATAGAGCAACGCAGGAGCAGTTGCCGAGGTAAGGGGCGTTAGCATTAGGGCAGGACGCCCGTAAGTAGAACAACGCAGGAGCAGTTGTCGAGGAGCGGAAGCTTCAGGCCGACAGCGGTGTAAATTTAATCCGCAATAATTTTGTCACCTGATACTTATTTATTAGCAACCAGCATCACCGCATCGTTACTCCAGATAACGGCATTGAAATAAGATTTTTGAATTGTAGTTGCATCGAGGTTCTGAAACTGCACATTCCCCCAATCAGCTCGTTCAAAAGCAATGCAGCATTTTAACGCCTCACCGATAATACCTTTTTGCTCTAATAAAGCATCTCTGAGAGCATGTGTAAGGGGCAGTTGTGCAACAACATCTTTCATCGAACTGTCCATTAATGCATCTATAACAGAGAAAAGCCCAGCAGTGAAAAAAGTGTCTTTCATTTTTTTATCAAAGTTTAAAGCCAGTTCTTCACACATACGGGCACGTATAATGGCGATGACCAGTAAATCATGTGGTTTGTCATCAAAATTCGACATGAGCATAAGGTTAGCCAGACTACGAATAGTATTCAAACCAAGCATAACAATGGCGTGATGAATGGAATCAACTTTGCGTTGTAAGGCAAAGGCAGCGGAATTAATGTATTTTAATAAACGAAATGATAACGCTAAATCCTGACTAATAAGTTCTTCAAGTCTTTCTATATGAACTTCTGGATCTTGTAATTTTGCGAGTAAGTTAATGATGGTGATACGATTGGATGGTGTGCGCTGACCTGAAACAATCTTTGGTTCGCAAAAGAAATAACCCTGAAAATAATCAAAGCCAAGCTCTATACATAATTCGTATTGTTTTTGAGTCTCAACTTTTTCAGCAAGTAAATGCACATCGTACTGGCGAAGTTTATTTACATGCTCACGTAGTTCCTGTTCATCAAGTTGTAATATATCAATTTTTATAATGTTGGCAATTTCAACCAGAGGCAACATTTTCTCGTGATAAATGAAATCATCCAGAGCAATTAAGTAGCCCTTTTCAGATAAACGTTTAACGGCTGCAATGAGTTCGTCTGTAACTTTAACGTCTTCAAGAATTTCGAGAACTAATTGGTTAGGTAAATCCGGTATTTTAAATTCGCCTACTAAAAAATCATAAGTAAAATTTATAAATGCTGGATGATGATGGACTATTTGGTGCAGACCAATTTCAGTCAGAGCATTGAGCATGACCATGGTGGTGGCATGATTCGCATTATGTTCACCAACAAATGCCTGGTTATGTTCGGTATTACTACGAGAGAGGAGTTCATACGCAAAGACTTTTAATTGCTTATCGTAAATTGCCTGACGACCAATAAATATATTTTCCATAAAAATTTATTATTTTATTTCATTAAAAAAGCGCTGGCACTTGCCCATTTCAGAGCATCTAAATAACAATCGCGTATTTCATCAATATTCAGTTTATTATAATTAGCATTTTTCCAGTCACCACTTTCATAGGCTAAAACACAGTTTAATATTTCACCTAATTCGCCTTCTCGACGAATTAATGCAGCTCTTATATTCTCAATTAGAGGTAAACCTTCTATTAATAATTCCATATCATTATTCATTAAGGTATCAATAATGGAAAATAATCCTGTGGTAAAACTGGCTTCTTTATCTGCTTTAACAAGTTGGGCGATATTTTCTGCCATTTTTGCACGAATCATGGAAATAATAAGGAGCTCATGTGGCTTGTCTTTAATTTGCGACATAGCAACAAGGTTGGCAAGATTTCTTATGGTGCTACGCCCTAGCATCATGATAGCTTGTTGAATGGAATCAACCTCTTTACCAAAGCCAAATTGGGCTGAGTTAATGTAACGCAGAACACGAATTGATAAGGTGATATCTTGAGTAATAGTTTGAGCCAGTTCTTCAGTACTGCTTTCGTTGTCCTGTAGTTTTTCCAGCAACTTCATAATAGCCAGTTTATTCGCAGGTAGACTTTTGCCTTTTATAATTTGAGGTTTGCTAAAAAAGTAACCCTGATAATAATCAAAGCCTAATTCTTTACAGTGATCAAACTCTTCCTGTGTTTCTACTTTTTCGGCAAGAAGTTTACGTTTTCCATTTGATAATTTTTTTACATGTTCTTCGAGTTCTTCTTTAGTGAGAGCCATGAGATCGATTTTTATGATTTCGGAAATGTCTACCAGGGGCTGCAATGTTTCGCTGTAAATAAAGTCATCCAGGGCAATAGTAAACCCTTCTTTTACCAGTTTTGTTACTGCTTCAATAATGACATCTTCTGCTTCAATATCTTCAAGAATTTCCAGCACAAGTCGTTCTTTTAGCTCAAGTAGAGGTTGCTCTGCCATCTGCAGAACATGATTATGCGTTAAATTAATAAAAGCTTTGTGAGGGCCAACCAGTTGATCCATACCTATTTCAGTCAAGGCATTAATGATGACATTGGTGGTGGCACTATCTCCGTCAATAACATTGGCTTTATTGGCTTTGCCAGAACGAAACAGAAGTTCGTATGCAATAACTTTGAGGTTAGCATCATAAATAGGCTGTCGAGCAATGTAGATATCGTCCATTAAACCTGACTCTTTTGCTTGGAGTAAACGAAGTGTTAATACTGTTATTTATCGGACAATGTTCGGAGTAACTTGAGAATATTCTTGAATTGCTTCAGGAGTCAGACTGATTTTATAATGAGGTGTTAAGGGCTGGTGAGAATTTAATAACCCGCTATGTGACATGAAGCATCGCTGACTCCTATCCCCTTTTGCAGATTTCTATTCAGGCTTAATTTTCAGGCACAAAAAAACCTGCATAGATGCAGGTTTTTTAGAAGGTTAAGTAAATTAAATCTACTTAATTTTGCCTTCTTTATACATTACGTGTTTACGAACAACAGGATCGTATTTTTTGATTTCCATTTTCTCAGGCATGTTGCGCTTATTTTTCATAGTCGTGTAGAAATGACCAGTGCCAGCACTAGAGTTTAAACGGATTTTTTCACATACAGACTTAGCCATGATTTATACCTTTTCGCCACGTGAACGCATGTCAGCCAATACAACATCAATGCCTTTTTTATCAATAATGCGCATACCTTTCGAGGTTAAACGCAAACGAATAAAGCGTTTTTCAGATTCTACCCAAAAACGGTGCGAATGCAGGTTTGGCAGAAAGCGACGACGCGTTCTGTTTTTAGCGTGAGAAACATTGTTTCCCGACATTGGGCGCTTGCCAGTTACTTGACATATTCTCGCCATGATATTCTCCAAAATTCGTAAATTTAGCTGCCAAGGAAATAGCCTCGGCGATAAAGAGCGGGGATTTTACGTAGATCAGGCCGAAGATACAAGTAAAATTTAGCCACAAAGGACACGAAGAACACCAAGAAAAGGGAAAAATTAAAAAACCACGGGGAACACTGGGGACACAGGGGTAAAAATTTATAATCCCCCGCCACCCCGTGGTTTATCTTTAAATGTTTTCTTGGTGTTCTTCGTGTCCTTTGTGGCCCAATATTTATATCCAGCCCCGTTCTGAGAAAGCCACACATTCTCCGTCACCAACCACAATATGATCTAGCACCCTGACATCAATAAGCGCCAGCGCCTCGGTTAATTGTTTAGTGATATGGCGGTCAGCTGAGCTGGGTTCGGCAATGCCTGAGGGGTGGTTATGCGCCAAAATCAGTGCGGCAGCATTGTGTTTCAGAGTTTTTCGTACCACTTCTCGTGGATGTACGCTGGCGCCATTGATAGTGCCCTGGAAGAGAATTTCAAACTCGATCACACGATGTTGATTATCTAAAAACAGGCAGGCAAACACTTCATAAGGTAGATCTCGTAGCTGGGCACTTAAATAATCTTGAGTTGCTTGTGGATTTTGTAAAAACTCACCGCGCTGCAGAGTTTCTTTCAGGTGGCGGCGAGAAAGCTCAAGCACAGCTTGAAGCTGGGAAAATTTAGCCTCACCGAGCCCGGAAAACTGGCAAAAGGCTTTTTTATCAGCCAGCAGTAAATTTCGTAGTCCACCAAAATGGGAAATGATGTCACGGGCTAAATCGACGGCGGTTTTACCCTTGATGCCGGTGCGGAGGAATATTGCAAGGAGTTCGGCATCAGACAATGCATTTGCACCTTGAAGGAGTAGTTTTTCACGTGGGCGTTCGGCTAATGGCCAGTCGGTAATAGGCATTTTGACCTCCATGTCAAAAAGGGTTAAAAATTAATTTAAATATCATCAATGTGGTTGATTGATTATTAAACTATACTATATAGAGTACGGTGTGAATGTTCACTATCTGTTAGACTAAATAGTTATGCAACACTTATCAAATAAAAGGGTACTACTCGGTGTCACCGGTAGCATTGCAGCGTATAAAGCGGCTGAGTTGATTCGCCGTCTGCGTGAAACCGGTGCGGAAGTTCGAGTGGTGATGACAGAGGGTGCGAAAGCCTTTGTTACCCAGCTGACTTTTCAGGCGTTATCCGGTTCTCCGGTACATGAAAATTTGCTCGATAAAGAAGCCGAAGCGGCCATGGGACATATTGAGCTTGCTCGCTGGGCAGATGTTATTTTGATTGCCCCCGCGAGTGCCAACAGTCTTACGGGGTTAGCGCACGGTCGTGCTGATGAACTTTTGCATGCCGTCTGTCTTGCCAGTGATGTACCGCTCGCAATAGCGCCAGCGATGAATAAACACATGTGGGCAGATCCAGCGACCCGGGACAACGTTCGACTCCTGGCACAACGTGGTGTGATATTTATTGGTCCGGACAGTGGTGAACAGGCCTGCGGTGATGTGGGTGAAGGCCGTATGATAGATAGTGAAACAATTGTTTCGCGTTTGGCTGAATTATTCTCCATTGGCAGTTTAAGTGGATTAACGTTATTAGTGACCGCGGGGCCAACCCGGGAAGCATTAGATCCTGTGCGATATTTAAGTAATCACAGTTCAGGAAAAATGGGTTATGCCATTGCAGAAGCTGCGATTGAAGCGGGCGCAAAAGTGATATTGGTTAGTGGGCCTGTAAGTCTGGAAACACCTGATCGAGTGACGCGAATTAATATAGAAAGCGCAGCCGATATGGAAGCAGCAGTGAAAGAACAGATTATGGCTGCTGAAATTTTTGTTTCGACCGCGGCTGTGGCGGATTATCGTCCTGTTAATGTGCACCAGGAAAAAATCAAAAAGAAAGATAACCGTTTAACGTTAGAGCTGGAAAAAACGACGGATATTTTGGCCATGGTAAAAGCAAACTATGCAAAAACATTTTGTGTTGGTTTTGCTGCTGAAACACAAGATCTGGAAAACTATGCGCGTACCAAGTTAAAACAAAAAAATATTGAAATGATTGCTGCAAATTTAGTGGGTTCAGCTGCAACAAAAACATCGGGTACATTTAATAGCGATTTAAATGAGCTCAATGTTTACTGGCAGGGTGGAGATACAAAATTAGAGTTGGGCAGTAAAACAAAATTAGCGAGACAACTTGTTGCTCTCATTGCACAACGTTTTTCGTTACATGAAATGAATGTTCAAAATGAAAATAATATTATTTCATTAAAATAATAATTAAATATTTAAAATATAGAATCCTGGAGAAGACTTAAAGATGCATAATATTAAACTTAAAATCCTTGACCCCCGCATAGGAAAAGAAATTCCGTTGCCAGAATATGCAACGACAGGGTCGGCGGGATTGGATTTAAGAGCATGCATTAATGAGTCTTTAGAAATTAAACCCGGTGAAACACATTTAGTTCCAACGGGAATGGCTATTCATATTGATGATGAAGCAATGGCGGCTATTATTTTACCGCGCTCAGGTTTAGGCCATAAGCATGGTATTGTGTTAGGTAATCTTGTTGGTTTAATTGATTCTGATTATCAGGGGCAGTTATTTGTTTCTGTGTGGAACCGCGGGCAGTCTGAATTTACCATTAATGTTGGTGATCGCATGGCGCAACTTGTATTTGTGCCTGTTGTACAGGCTAAATTTGATATCGTTGAAAATTTTGATGAAAGTGAACGAGCTGAAGGTGGTTTTGGCCACACCGGACATGGTTAAAATTAATAAAATAACAACATAAATTGTTGGAGTAACAGTTTTGAGTAAAATACAAAAAACATCTACAAAAAAGAAAGATCAAAAACAAACAGGTTTAAGTATTAATTCCATTAGCTTTGTTTTTTTTATCATGGTTGTCATCGTGCTTGCGGCCGGTTTATATCTTGGTCAACAAGATCCACTTCGTACCCTGGCTAATCAGCGACAAACAGTTGCGAACAGTGTAACCAAAAATACTGCTCTAAAATTTATGAACCAGACTAGTTCCTATAGTCATTTATTGGCTGGTCTAGCAAAAGATCCTGGATTGATAAATTTATTTAGATCAAAAAACCTACAGGCTTTAGAACAACGTGCTGCTGAATTAAAAGTTATTTTTCCAAAGGCCTTGCTTGTGAGATTGCTGCCCGCAAACACAAGTCAGCCGGATAAAAGTGTTGAACCTCATTTCACATATGCATGTTTGGACTTACTCAATCAAAGCCGAACAAAAAGTTCAGAAGTTCTCATGGAAATGCATGAGATTGAAGGCAAACACCAGCATATTGATGTTATGACTGCAGTAGTCTCTCGTAATATTATTCTTGGTTATATTCAAGTGGCAGTTGACTCAACACTTCTGGATGACTGGACAAAAAATGTTGTTGGGGATACCTATATTGAGATTCATCAAAAAATTGATGATGGCAAAAATTATTTAATTTCAAAAGCAGGTAAAGCATCAAAAGAAGGCACGCATGCTGCTATTGATATCCCCGGTACACATTGGCAAGCAGAAACCTGGTCACCTTACCAGGGAAGTGGAAGTGCATTTAACCTGGGGATGCTCTTTGCTCTTGTCATGGGTATTGTTTTAGCGGGAATTGTTGTTTTTGTTTTACGTCAGGTATTGCATAAAGAATTAACCAGTGATTTGGATAAATATCTGATGTTGATTACAGGAACTTTAAAAGGTGGAAAAAAACATCAGTTCGATTTTAGTTTAAGTGAATTTAAAATCGCTGCTGCTCAGATAAGTAATATACGTCTTGATCATACTAATTTAGATCGTGAGCGTGATACTGTGGATAATAAAAATTCTAAATCCACACAAGGTTCATTGCCCGATGCAGACACCATGTTTATGTCAAAAGATGCTATTCAATTTGAAGAGCTGGATGAAGCGTCTGTTCTGGATGAGCTTGATGGGCTGGCAGGTGAAAAAAGCAAAACGGCAGGGAAACCAAAACCTCCCGCTAATTTACCAATTTTACCGGAAGAGATTTTTAAAGCTTATGACATTCGTGGCATTGTTGGTAAAACTTTAACAGTAGAAAATATTTTATTTATTGGCCATGCCATTGGTAGTGAAGCAAAAGCACGTGGACTGGATTCTGTTGTCTTTGCACGTGATGGTCGTTTGTCAGGACCTGAATTAGGTAAAGCTTTGGTGACGGGTTTAATGGCATCAGGACTTAAGGTTATTGATATTGGGATGCTACCTACGCCGGCACTTTACTATGCTGCAGAAGAACTTTCGAACGGTACGGGAGTAATGTTAACCGGTAGTCATAATCCACCTGACTATAATGGCATTAAAATGGTGTTAGGTGGAGAAACATTATCAGGTGATACCATCCAGGCGCTGCGTCAACGTATCCTGGATAATAATTTAAGTCTTGGCGAAGGTAGCTACTCGGGTGAAAAAGTTTTAGAAAAATATATTGAGCGTATAACCAGCGATATTACTTTGAAACGTAAAATGAAAATTGTCATTGATTGTGGTAATGGTGTTGCCGGAGCGGTTGCGCCAAAGTTATTCAGCAATCTTGGTTGTGATGTGACGCCTTTGTATTGTGAAGTTGATGGCAGCTTCCCGAATCATCATCCTGATCCAAGTCAGCCTGAAAACCTGAAGGATTTGAGAGCTGAAGTTAAAAAACAAAATGCAGATATGGGCATTGCGTTTGATGGTGATGGAGATCGAATTGGTGTGGTAAGTGGTGATGGTAAAATCATCTGGCCAGATAGATTAATGATGTTATTTGCTAAGGATGTACTTTCACGTAATCCGGGCGCAAATATTATTTATGATATTAAGTGTAGTAGTAATTTGCGTACTGTTATTGAGGAAGAAGGTGGCAAACCATTAATGTGGAAAACAGGGCATTCGCTTATTAAAGCTAAAATGAAAGAGACTAAAGCTTTGTTGGCGGGTGAAATGAGCGGACATATTTTCTTCAAAGAAAGGTGGTATGGATTTGATGATGCCTTGTACTCAGCCGCACGTTTACTTGAGATTATGTCTAAACAATTACGTCAGCCTCGTGTTATTTTTTCAGGTTTGCCAGACTCGGTTAACACTCCGGAATTAAAAATAACTATGCCAGAAGGTGAGCATTTTAAATTTATGGAAAGGTTAACAGCAATTTCATCATCATTTACCGATGCTGAAGTGACCTTGATTGATGGTATTCGAGTTGATTATGCCAATGGCTGGGGTTTAGTTCGGGCATCGAATACTACGCCGTGCCTGGTGTTGCGCTTTGAAGGTAAGAATAAAAAAGCGATGGCTAAGGTGCAGGATAAATTCCGTAAAGTATTAACGGGGCTTCAACCAGACATTAAGTTACCTTTTTAGTTAACAAATAATTATTTAATAAATAAAAAAGAAAACAGCATGAGTTTAGAAATATCGACTGCAACAAATATTGCCAATGTTTTAACGGAAGCCTTACCGTACATTCAGCGATTTCAGGGCAAAACTATTGTTATTAAATACGGTGGTAATGCAATGGTCGATGAGTCATTAAAGCAGAGTTTTGCACGTGACATTGTTTTAATGAAGCTGGTTGGAATGAACCCTGTTGTGGTTCATGGAGGTGGCCCTCAAATCGGTAACATGCTTGAGCAAATTGGCAAAGAAAGTAAATTTTTTAAAGGTATGCGGGTTACCGATTCTGAAACCATGGATATTGTTGAAATGGTTCTTGGTGGTCAGGTTAATAAAGATATTGTTAACTTAATTAACCAGCAAGGCGGGCATGCTGTTGGTTTAACAGGTAAAGATGGCAGTTTAATAAATGCACGTAAGATGCATTTTGAAAATGATGCGCCTGAAATGAATACTGCTGAAATTATTGATATCGGTCATGTCGGTGAAGTTGAGAGTATTGATGCTTCAATTGTACATATGCTGATGAAGGGGAATTTTATTCCAGTCATTGCTCCTATTGGCGTTTGTAGTGATGGTCAGTCTTATAATATTAATGCAGATATTGTTGCTGGAAAAATGGCAATCGCCTTGAATGCAGAAAAGTTAATGTTATTAACTAATACGTCAGGTGTTTTAGATAAAGATGAAAAATTATTAACAGGTTTAACGGCATCTCAGGTAGAAGCTCATATAGAAGATGAAACCATTCATGGTGGTATGTTACCTAAAATTGCGTGTGCACTGGATGCGGTTAAGTCAGGTGTACAAACAGCGCAAATCATCGATGGCAGAGTTCAGCATGCAGTGTTACTTGAGCTTCTTACCGATGAAGGTGTGGGTACCTTAATTAAGGGTTAACTTAAAAGTCACTGCTGTCTCGTTAAGATAGTTAAGCCATGTAAAATAACTTTATATATTCGGGCTAATTGCTCTGAACATATAATATAAACATGAAATCAAGATCGTCATACCCGCGCAGGTATGACGAGTTAATGGGACAGCAGTGTTTAAAAGTCTAAAAAATTATTAATATGTTCCAGTCATTGCGAAAGAACAAAGTGACGCGCCCTGAATATTGTTAAAAACAATATGAAGAAGTACTCTTGGGGTGAAGCAATCTCATAATAAAGAGGTATGACATGGAGATTGTCACATCAATACTGAAAAATCATTTTTTCAGTATTTCTTCGCAACGACAGGTTTTGTTCAATTTTATGGGTTACCTACTCATCAAGAGTAGTACTAAAGGGCTAAGCTATGGCAGGAAATGAAAAAAAACCTTCACGTCGCCAACAAATTTTAGAAGCGTTGGCTCATGAACTGGAGATGAATCCAGGTGAGCGTATTACGACTGCTGGCCTGGCTCGGGCAGTTGGTGTGTCTGAGGCTGCGCTTTATCGTCATTTTCCCAGCAAAGCTAAAATGTTTGAGGGTTTAATTGAATTTATAGAAGAGAGTATTTTTAGTTTAATTAACCGTATTCTTAAAGAAGAAGAGTCGGCAATAAAACGTTGTGAAAATATTCTTTCATTATTATTAGGTTTTTCTGAGCGTAACCCCGGCCTGACGCGAATATTGACGGGTGATGTTCTGACAGGAGAAACGGAGCGTTTACGATTGCGTGTTAGTCAATTTTTTGAGCGACTTGAAACGCAGATTAAACAGGTTTTACGTGAAGGTGAAATGAATAAGGAGTTGACCTTAACAGCACCTGTTCAGGCTCAGGCAAATTTATTACTGGCCGTTGTTGAAGGTCGTATTATTCAGTTCGTACGTTCAGGTTTTAAGCGTTCACCCATCGAGCATTGGAATAGTCAATGGGCATTGCTTGCAAGAACATTTACTTAAGTTTGAATTTTAGCGTTTTGGTGCTTTATTAACTTCAGCTGGTTCTTTTATATTTTTCAGCTTACGGAAACGCTTTAAGTCTTTAGCAAATTTAGCACGAATAATTTTTTGTTCTTCTCGTTTAGATTTTATTGAGTTACTGTTTTTATTTAGACGGCTTTCAATTGCTTTTATATCATCCAGAATTCTTTGAGGTGGTTTTTTACCGCGACGTTCAGAATTTGCGGCACGTTTTTGTAGTTTCTCCAGTTTTTTATGTAGTGCTTTATTATTACTGTTTGTTACCGTAAGAATACCTTCAATAACATTTACTTTACTGTCTCTCAACATATTGATATCGCGTTCACTTGAAAATGTTTTTAACAGAATATTATCTTTTTTCTTTTGTTCAGCAATCTTTGCATCTTCAATTTCTTTTAATTTAGCTAAACGATCTATTTCTGCTAATTCTGATTTGGTTCTTGCGCGTTCTTTTACCTCGACAACTCGGCCACTATCGCCGCGGGTCTCAATTCTTTTTTGAGAATATTCTGCGGGCACATATGAACCGCATTCTTTGACGCCGTCACTATTGGTCCAGCATTTAAATTTAGCCGCCATAACAGGTTGTGACACTAAAAAGCTGACAAGAGTAAGCGAGATGATTTTATAAGATGTTGTAAATTGTTTTTTCATGATTTATTTGTTCTTTTAATTTATTAATAATGAATTTGCTTAAACTTGTGTAACTGTCTTCTTTTATTCAGTGGTATTTCAAATTACACTTATTAAATTCCGTTGTTAACATAAAGTAGCAGATCTTGTGATAGACAGCATACTATTATTTATTATTTCATTTATAGCAAATGCATTTTCTGCTTTTTCCGGAGGTGGTGCAGGATTATTGCAATTACCCTTGCTTATTTTTCTTGGTTTACCTTTCAGTGTTGCCTTAGCAACCCATAAATTAGCCACTGTTGCTTTAGGTATCGGCGCCACAACACGACACTTTAGAGAAGGTTCGCTTGATTGGCGTCTTTCTCTGCTTATTTTAGCTTCCGGCTTACCCGGTGTAATCCTGGGAGCAGGTATCATCCTGGGTGTACCAGAACGTCCCGCTGAGTTGGCGCTGGGTTTATTAACAATTGGTCTGGGCCTTTACTCTGTATTACATCAGGAGCTTGGGCAAAAAGCACAAGAATTGGACAAAAGCTGGCAGCATAAATTCACTGGGGTTGTTGTTTTATTCTTCATTGGAATATTGAATGGCTCCTTAACTTCCGGTACCGGCCTGTTCGTCACTTTATGGCTGGTAAGGTGGTTTTCACTTGATTATAAACAAGCCGTTGCTTATACGCTGATTTTGGTTGGTTTATTCTGGAATGGCACGGGTGCCCTGGCGCTTGGTCTACAGGGACCCATTCGCTGGGATTGGATTCCTATATTACTGGTTGCTTCAGTCCTGGGCGGCTATGTTGGAGCGCACCTTGCGATTACCGCGGGGAATCGGTGGATTAAGCGGGTATATGAGGTGGTTACTTTATTGGTGGGGGTTAAGTTGTTATTGGGGTGATCTTTTCGTTATTCCCGTGAAAACGGGAATCCAGTTTTTTTGTTTGTCATTCCGGCCTTCAGCCGGAATCCATATTTTGTAGGTCAGACTCATAGTGCCCCTCTATAAATATAAAAAATTAGAGGGTATCAGTCTGACAACATTGTTATTTATTCCTCTGATCTTTGTAGGTCGGCTCTTTACCTACA
>JAGLTQ010000027.1 GCA_023135195.1 Gammaproteobacteria bacterium
CACTTCGAATGAAAAGCTCACAAATTCATACACACAAGAAGATAAAGATATTAAATATTGTGTAGCAGCACAAGGGAAATATTTTAATGATTTTTTTAGTCAAGAAAAAAAGAAGGCCGACAAAGCTAAAATCATTCCATGGATGTATTCGTTTAATATTACGGCCCCTATTTTACATTTGTTAGATACTCGAGATAGTGGCAATGAAGGTGTAAGTAAAAAAGCCTACCTTGATAAAGATGCCAAGTGGCACATTTATTTTGTGCTAGGGAAACCTTCATCACAACATGATATAAATAAACATGATTCATATTGTTATTTGGTAAGAACAAATGATTTAGTTGGAATAACAAATTCTTTTTATCTCGATAGCAGCTTTCAAAATGCTAAGTCAAAATTAGATAAAAAGCTTCAAGCCGCTGTTGCAGAAGCAAATAAAAACCGCGCCGTAGAAAATAAAAAACGGCTCGAGCAACAGTTTAAGGCAAACCCCACCAAGACATTTAGCTCAATAGAAAAAAACCTAAAGTCAAATCTTTCTAAGATTGATGCAAAAACGATAACATCAAAAGATTTTATTAAAGAAATAAAACTGACTCAGTTAGAATTACAAAATTTTTTAAAACTGGTTAAGAAATCTCACCCTAAATTTTATGCTAATAATTTTAAACGCTTAAAAGATGAAGATTGGTATAAACAATATCTAAAATCTGAAAAATAAAACATGATAAATAAATTATATGTTTTTATATTGAGTCTCTTGTTAACGTTAATGGTAAGTAATGTTTCTGCCTGTGCAAAACTGGCAAAATGCAAAGACAAGTCCTATTCGGCAGAACGCTACTCTGCTGCCAGAACATTGGCACGTACGAGCCTGGGACTGCGGGAATTAAAACGATCACCTTGTACAAATAAAGTAAATATCACTGATGATTCTGATGCGGATATAACTTTAATTCAGAACACATTAAGTCAGGATGGAAAATTTCGCTTTTCCCTGGATGTGATGAAATTTAAAAATCGATTGAACAGTAACATTATGGGAAAAATTTATGAGAGCAAACAAATCACAGGCAATATTAAAAAAATCTGCCGTTCACTAGAAAGCGAATATAAAGGCCGTTATAAAATTGCAAAAAAGGACTATTACAAAATTATTGGACATACAGCCGTCTTCCCTGAATAAATTATGCACTTATCAAAACATCGATTAATTTATTTTTTGTGCATTGCTTTTATTGTTGCAGGTAGCAATTTCACCGCTGAGAGTAGCGTTTCAGTTATTGAAAAAAATCAAAAACACTTTGATGTAGCAAATCGTTTTGCGCTATACAGTTTGAGCCTGCGACAGTTGAAAAACACAAGTTGTGCTAATAAAGTCAATATTGTGGATCATACAGAAGAGGATTTAACGTTAATTCGCAGTACATTTAGTGAAAAGGAAAACATCTATTTCTCTGAGAATATCATTGCCATTAAACAACTCGAACATGAAGAAATTGAGCATTATATTGTCTGGAGTAGAAAAATAACGGGGAATTTAGATAGTGCCTGCCAAAAGCTGGAAAATTTATATAAGACCAATTATAAAACAGCAAAAGAGGACTTTTTGCGATTCATTAAAGCCAAAACCAGCCAGTAATAGACCTATTATCTCCTGCACAGGATATTTTCTACGTATCCGCTAAATAAGCCAAAATTTCACTTTAGTAGAAAAAATACCCCCTTTATGATGATTTGCCCGCTCTAAAGCCGAGGTCATTAAATAATCGACTTGACGTCGAGCCCCTGATCCCGTTTAATACGCCGCTGTTGGCCGGATAGCTCAGTCGGTAGAGCAGAGGATTGAAAATCCTCGTGTCCCTGGTTCGATTCCAGGTCCGGCCACCATTTTTAATGACCTAAATAGTGATATACCCCCAACATTACTAGTTGCTGTCCTTATGCCTACATCTTCCCTGAAAATAAACCAACGTATTGAAGCTGTCTGTGAAGCCGGTTGTGACGCTGTTCGCGCCTCTATTCAAACACTTGAATCAGGAAATAAGGTGGCTTTAACAGAAGACCTAAGCCTGGAAGAGTGTCAGCAAGTGCTTCTTGAGTTGAAAACTATCATGTCGGTCTACGACAATCACTAATCACGAAAGCTGCGAAGCTAGATAACGGCGTTAAAACCCTCCTCAAAAGTGCCCTGAATGTTGTTGAAAACAACATGAGGAAATACTCTTGGGGTGCTCACTTATTTGAACATGGATGTTCTTATGCCGTGAAGCACAAGGAGGTGCGAAAACGGTCATTTGTAAGCTGCGCTTTTTCGTCAGATTTTGCCTTGTTCTCTGGCTTCTCGCTATCCGTGAAAAATATTTATAAGTAATCATTCCATTTTATGGATAGATCTCCCGCTACAAAAAAATCCGGGTTCAATAAATCATCTTTTGTGTTGTATCGCAGGCGTTGCATATTCGTATCTGTAATGGCGCCACCGGCTTCCTCGACCACACATTGCGCGGCTGCAGTATCCCACTCAGAAGTAGGTCCTAAGCGCGGATAAAGGTCTGCTTTACCCTCTGCCACCATGCATGATTTTAGTGCACTACCAACACGAACAATTTCATGCTCGCCCAGATTTTCCAGAAAATTTATAACTTGCTCGGTAGGATGTGAGCGTCCACAAGTAACCACTGTTTTTCCACTGCAATTATCATTGACGTGGATGGCTTTGGGCTCATTTGTACTTTCTTGCTTAAAGGCGCCCTGGCCTTTTGCTGCATAATATATAACACCGAGCACGGGAGCATAAACAACCCCCATCACCGATTCATCACCATCAATTAATGCGATATTTACCGTAAATTCGCCATTGCGTTTTATAAACTCACGTGTGCCATCTAAGGGATCGATTAACCAGTAACGCGCCCATTTTTTCCGTTCAGAATAGGGCATTGGTTTTGCTTCTTCAGTAAGGATAGGTAGATGGGGTGTGAGTTCTTTTAAACTGGATTCAATAACATTATTCGCCGCCATATCCGCTTCGGTAACGGGCGTGTGATCAGATTTTTTTTCAACAGAAAAACCCGCATCATAAACTTCCATGATGACCTTTCCTGCCTGATATGCAATTTGTATCACCGGATCGAGTAATTCTTTAAGATCGTGTTCTGCCATAATTCCAAAAGCCTGAAAATATACCGCGAATGTATATTGATTATATCATCTTACAAACTAAAAATTGGCATAAAAAACTGTTAGGATGATCGCCCCTTTTATTACTATATAGCGTTTTCTCAACATGCTTGATTGGAACAACATCTCAACCGTACTACTCGACATGGACGGTACTTTACTCGATTTACATTTCGATAATTATTTCTGGCAACATCATGTTCCCATGCGTTATGCCGAGAAAAATCAATTACACATTGATGATGCGCGTGATATTTTAATTCCAAAATTTCGTTCTGCTGAAGGCACAATGGATTGGTATTGTATTGATTACTGGTCAGGGCAACTTGACCTTGATATTGCTCAACTCAAAGCAGAAGTTGATCATTTAATTGCGGTACATCCACACGTTGTCGAATTTTTAGAGGCAACTAAAGCCGCCGGCAAACATATTGCACTTGTTACTAATGCACATCAAAAAAGTTTAATGTTGAAAATGGATCGTACAGCGTTACATCATCATTTTAATGACATTATTTGTGCACATGATTTTGGCTTACCAAAAGAAGAACCTGAATTTTGGATTCGGCTTAATAAAAAATATCCCTTTAATAAGGATCAAACGTTACTCGTTGATGATACGTTGTCTGTTCTACGCTCAGCTAAACAATATGGAATTAAAAATTTACTCGCGGTTCTCAATCCTGACAGTCAAAGTCCACAACGAGATACTGAAGAATTTCAGGC
>JAGLTQ010000028.1 GCA_023135195.1 Gammaproteobacteria bacterium
CGCGCAAATAAAATTTGTGCAATCTCCACCCGCTGAGTCGTTGGTGTAACTCCGGATGATTTTAGTTTGTCTATAATATCGTCGCGATTGCCCATCACAAGCCTCAATAATAATGTCTTACACAAAGTATAGATTATAGTGTTAGACAAAGTCTATAAAATGCTTCTTCTTCAGGATCTGTCAAAACTTTTTTTTGGCTTATCGTTTGATTTTTTCCATCTCTTTCCGTGTTTTCCGTGGCCAAAAAAATATTTTCAAAAGCTTTTGGCTAACAATATATCATTTTTCCTCAAACCCGAGTGCAGTATACATAAAAGAGAGAAAAACTTTTTGCCACGGAAAGACACTGAAAACACGGACAGGTCAAAACCTTTTTTTTGCTTATCGTTTGATTTTTTCCATCTCTTTCCGTGTTTTCCGTGGCCAAAAAAAATATTTTCAAAAGCTTTCGGCTAACAATATATCATTTTTCCTCAAACCCGAGTGCAGTATACATAAAAGAGAAAAAAACTTTTTGCCACGGAAAGACACTGAAAACACGGACAGGTCAAAACCTTTTTTTGGCTTATCGTTTGATTTTTTCCATCTCTTTCCGTGGCCAAAAAAAATATTTTCAAAAGCTTTTGGCTAACAATATATCATTTTTCCTCAAACCCGAGTGCAGTGTACATAAAAGAGAGAAAAACTTTTTGCCACGGAAAGACACTGAAAACACGGACAGGTCAAAACCTTTTTTTGGCTTATCGTTTGATTTTTTCCATCTCTTTCCGTGGCCAAAAAATATTTTCATCTAAAATGAATCATTTTCACTCAAGCCCATATACAGCAGCTTCAAAAAGAGGGGGGCGCTTTAAAATTAAATCAGCCGCTAATCGAGCCGATGCAGGGCCTAAAACCACCCCATTCCTGTAATGCCCCGCATTTAGATATAAGCCCTCTATATCGCGAACCGGACATATATAAGGTATACCGTTTACCGAGCCAGGACGTAACCCTGCCCAATGATGCTCAATTTCTGCTTCTTTTAGTGATGGGATAATCCGATAAGCTTCTTGCATCAATTCTTCGCGAGCATCAGCGGTTATTGTTTTATCAAAGCCCGTATGCTCCAAGGTACTTCCTACTAAAACCCGTCCATCTCGACGAGGAATAACATAACGATCCTGACTTAACGTAATTCTTTTAATCTTGCCGGGCTCTGTTTTAAAGAGGATCATTTGTCCCTTTACAGGCTCTACAGTAGTATTAATACCTATATTATTCAATAGGTTAGAACTCCATGCACCACCAGCAATTAATACTTTATCTGCTGCAATATCGCCTGCTGTGCTTGTAATACCAGCTACCTTATTTGCTTTTTTTAAAAAACCCGTCACTTCAGTCTGTTCTAAAAAACTAACCCCTTGTTTTAAAAGATATTTCTTAGTGGCTTTTACTAATCGAGGATTTCTAACTTGTCTAACTTCTGGCATCCAAATAGCTTTTTTGTCCATCAGCAAGGCTTGTGATAATTCTGGTTCCAGCTCATAAATATCCTTACTATCAATGAGTTGCAAGTTTGACTGCCATTTTTTAGCCCAGGCTAATGCTTCATCCTGCTCATTATCAAGCATCAACAATCCATTTTGAATGAGTTCTGCATCCTGGCCTGTTTCTGAATTAATCTCTTCGATCAACTCTGGGTAAAAAGCTTGCCCCCATTTTGCCAGAGCGCTTACCGGGGCAGAATAACGCCAGGGATAAAGGGGGGAGATAATCCCTCCGCCCGCCCACGAAGATTCATGCCCGGCTTCCCCTCGCTCTACAATGGTGACTTTCATTCCGGCTAATGACAGTTCTCGCGCCGTCAACATACCAATAATTCCACCACCGATAATCAAAATATCGGACATATTCCCAAAACTTCCTCTTTAATACCCTGCGTTATAGAATCGGAGCAGGATCACATTTTTTGACTCTGCCCTGCCACTTATCAGAGATAAGGTTCCGACTATCCTCTATAACCTGATTTACAAAACGAAATGGACTATAACATTCACATGAATAAAAATATCCAGGGATTTACATTAATAGAGCTCATTGTCACCATGGCAGTGGTATCCATTGTTTTGCTAACTGGCATACCCGCATTAAATGACATGACCAACAATAATAGACTTGTCGCCCAAATTAATAGCATTGCCGGCAGCGTAGCTCTTGCACGCAGTGAAGCGATTAAAACAGGTACTGTTGTTACCGTTTGTGCTAGCTCAGATTCTAACACCTGTAATGTTACAACATGGAAGAGTGGTTGGATTGTTTTCACTGATGTTGATAAAGATGCAGTGTTTGATTCAGGTGTTGACAAAAAAATTCAAATTCAAGACGCCCTAAATGGTGGGACAACTTTAACCCTTTCTGGAAATGACTCGAGCAGTGGCGGTATTTATCAGTTCTTACCTGATGGTTCTTCTCGAGATAGGGATATTAGTGGTTCAACTGTAGGTACTTTTACTTTATGCCCTCCAGCTGGAACTCTTACAGCGACACAACAAAAAGTTAAAGCAAAAGCCATTAATATTAACTTCATTGGACGCGCTTCACGTGCAGAAGATAACGATAATAATAACATAGTTGAAAATAGCGCAAATCCACCGGTAGATATCTCATGCTAATAAAAAACACCTCAACAACATCTGGCTTCACTTTGCTTGAAGTCATGATTGCAATGATGATTTTTTCTATTGGCATGTTAGGTCTTGCCGGTATTCAAGCAACCGCGGTACAAAACAATAACACAGCCTACCAACGTACAATCGCAATGCAACAATCCTATAATATGTCTGATTTAATTCGTTCCAGCGCGAATTTTGATGGCTTTATAGACCCAAGTTTTGACGAAATCACAACCGCTGTAGGCACTGCTCCAAGTCCTAACTGTTTTCTTGATGTTAATGATGACATAACTAAATGCACCACCTCAGAAATGGCCGCATTTAATATTTATCACTGGAAAAAACGTTTGGCTGGAAAACAGGGCTTACCTTCTGGCCGAGGAAAAGTAACAAGAGATGGTGACACATACGAAATTATTATTATGTGGGATGAAAAACGTAACGGTGCAACAAATGAAGATTGTGGTACTACAGCTCTAAAATGTTACAAACTACAAATACAGGTATAAGACAGTGATTTATAAAAATCCAAAACGATTTTTAGGTGTAACTCTTGTTGAGCTGATGATAGCTATCACTATTGGCTCTATTGTCGCGTTAGGCATTGGTTCTGTTTATACCAGCAGTAAACGTAGCTATAAACTGCAAGAAGAGTTTTCACGTCTACAAGAAAATGGCCGTTTTGCAATGAACTTCATCGCTCGTTTTGTACGCGGCGCAGGCTATTACGGTTGTAGCTCTGCCTTAGGCAACATGATCAACAATATTGAAGAGCAAAGTGAAGAGCTTTTATTTCAAACAGGTATAGAAGGCTATGAAGCAATAGGGACAGCACCAGGCAGTACACCTGCAGCGTTACTTGAATCCCCATCGGTTACAACTACGACAACTGATTTTGCTTCTATCACATCAGATATCACTAGCACCCTTATAAATAAACTTAAACCGCTTCCACGAACAGACATTCTCGTTGCACGTGCAGGTGAAAGTAGTGGTATTGAAATTTTAGTAAACAATGATAGTGCGACTTTCCGTATCACCTATACTGGCGGATATGGTGGTGGCGGCTGTGGTGGTGGTGAAGACAAACTCAGTGGCATTTGTGCTGGCGATCAACTTCTTATTTCTGACTGTAAAAAATCCGTTGCTTTTGTAGTCACCTCAACGAACTATATGACAGGTTCTCCTCCAGACGTAAAAATCAACCACTCAGCTACTACAACTGGAGGGCTTACTAATGGTGAAACCTCTTTTCAAGCCGGTGCAGCAGGACCAGAATATGAATTCGAAACGGGCAGCGAAATTGTAAGAATGACCACTAAGTTCTTTTACATAGGTAAAGGTGTCAACGGCCCCGCATTATTTGTTAAAGATGGCCTTAGTACAGCTGGTGTCGAGCTGGTTGAGGGAGTAGAAAACCTTCAAATTCTTTATGGCGAAGATTTAGATGCAGACAATATTCCCAACCGATATGTTCCTGCAAATAGAGTCCTCAATTTTGCAGATGTCACAGCCATCCATGTTTCACTTTTACTTCGTTCAGTAAAAAACCTCCCTTGGCGTACAGCGCAAGAAAAACCTTATTTATTGGGTGGTGTGACCGATGCAACAGCAACAAAGATCACCTCGCCAGAAGATAAACGTTTACGCCGAACAATGAGCATGACCATTAAATTACGTAACCGCGCATTTACATTATAGAATTAGACACTCAAATGAAAAAATTACACTTACAAAAACAAAAAGGCTCCGTACTCATTCTTAGCTTAATGATACTTGTTGTACTCACGATGATTGGTATTAGCAGTATGAGTTCATCGAGCTTACAAGAAAAAATGGCGGGTAATTTTCGCGATAGAGAAATTGCTTTTCAGGCTGCAGAAATGGCTTTATCCGCTGCCGAAAGTTATGTTATGGCTACCATTAATACCGCAAACCTCGACAATACAAATGGCTTGTATTCTGAATTTAACGGTCCAGCTGCCTATAATGCTTTTACTGGTAATGGTAGCTCTATAGATAATTGGTGGACAGGTACAGGTACAGACTCCGTCGAACTCTCCACAACAATCACAGAAGTTAGAACTCAACCCCGCTACACCATCGAAGTACGAGAGCAAGTTGGTGAAGATTCTGGCACGAATATTAATATCGGTGGTTATGGTGAATCTACTGGCGGCGGTATAATTACTAGCTTTCGTGTAACTGCTCGCGGTACAGGTAAATCTAATAACACTGTTGTTATCCTTCAGTCTAATTACGGCAAACGCCTGTAATCGAACTTATTTTATATTAACTCTATTAAGGAGTCAGTCATGCAAAATTTTAAATTGACTAACCTCATTTCTATAAATTTTTCTCACCTTAGCGTAATTGGACTTTTATTTTTTCTAAATATACCGAATGCTTTTCCTGCTGATGCCCCAGGAACTCTCGCAAGTGAGCCGTTACATACCTCAACAACGGCAAAGCCCAATATTATGTTTATTATAGATGATTCAGGCTCAATGGGAGATACACTAGGCACTTCAACTCGAATACAAGTGGCAAAAGATTCTGCAAAAACCATTATTGATGGTCTTGGCGAAGTCCGTGTAGGTCTGGCCAAATTTGATAATGGTATTAGTTTTGGTGGTCCGTATGGCGCAACTATAATCAAAAATGTTGCCGACCTTACTTCTTCTTATAAAACAGAACTCGGCACAGCCATTGATGATGATATTACCGCCTATGGTTGGACCCCTTTAGCTTCTGCCTTAAGTGATATTGGGCGTTATTTTGCCAATGGCAATACGGCAGCAGGTGTAACAGCCGATTGTGGTGGTGCAGCTAGCTCTAATCTAACTATTCACCCTGACAACTTAACAACAGATCTCCCGGCAAAAGCGGATGTTGATTGTGAGACTTTGCTAGGTGATAGCATCTCAACAGCAGGTCCTGTTACGGCCTGGTGCCAAAAAAGTTTTACCATCTTACTGACCGATGGCTTAGCAACTAAAGATGATTCGGATATTGATAGTAACCTTAAAGATTATGACTATGATTGCAGCGGCTCAGGCACTACACCTACCGATGCTTCAGGTTATACCTGTGAAACTGGTGCCGATGCTGATGATAGAAAATTTGATATCGCACCTATAGTAGGTGGTACTTATCTCTATGAAGACCCTGTACTCGGTTCTTCTGACTATCTTGATGATGTCGCACAGGCTTTATTTGAGATTGACTTGCAGCCCGCACTTGACGATGAAAATGGCGATGAAGTAATAAATAACCTACGTACTTATGTTATAGGTCTGGCGGATCCTGCACTTGCAACAAATCCATTATTAAAGGAAACCGCGAGACAAGGTGGAGGGGAATTTATTTATGCTGATTCTGCTGAATCGCTTGTCTCTGCATTTAACCAGATTACTTCTTCAATTATTGCACAAACCAGTACCTCATCTGCTGTAACCTTTAACTCCAGTACATTAAGTAGTCAATCTGCACTTTATCAGGCTCTATTTAATACAGCACGCTGGAGTGGCGAACTTAATTCTTTTCCTATCAATGGTATTACTGGTGATATCAATACAACCTGCATGACTGACAGTCCTATTCCAGCAAATTGTTGGAAAGCTGCAGATCAATTAAATGCTCAAACTCCTTCCGAACGCTTCATCATTACCTATGGAGATACAAATCAAGGTGTTGATTTCACATACAATGCAGGCTCAGGTGATGATTACACCAGCCTTTCAAGCGACACAGATATTCCTTGGTCGCTAGTTCAGGATCTTTGCTCTACTGCCTCAGGTACAGATACTGCTGTCCCCTGCACTACATCTGATTCTCCCGCAGTCGCAGCTGCAAATGGCGCCTACATTACGGACTTGATTAATTACATTCGCGGCGAGAACACGAATGAAGGTTCTACTGCTAGCAGAAACTTCCGTGTTCGTACCTCTGATTTAGGTGACATTGTAAATTCCAGCCCTGTGTTCGTAGGTGTTCCGCAGCAAAGCTGGCCGATAGGTGGTAAATTTCCAGATTTTGATGCATCTTCTTCTAATATCAGTTATGGAGCATGGAAAAATTCCTCTGTAAAAGACCGTCCGGGAGTTGTTTATGTTGCCTCGAATGACGGAATGTTACATGGTATTAGAACAAAAGATGCAACCGTTACTACAGGACATATAAACACGACTGCAGGCCAGGAAGTATTTGCCTATATTCCAACAGGCACTTTCTCTACTAACAATATTGAAGGCTTACATTACCTTGCTGATACTACCTACGGTCATCGCTTTGTGAATGATTTATCTCCAACCCTTGCCGATGTTTACATGAACTACAAAAACGCTGATGGCACACTATCAGGAACATTCAATGTTGCAACAGAAGCAAAAGCGTCTCCATATACTGAACAATGGCGTACAGTATTGCTTGGTGGCCAGGGTGGTGGTGGCAAGAGCCTCTACTTACTCGATGTTACTGATCCTTTAGAATATACCGACACGACTAAACAAAACGCTAAAAAATTAATTCTATGGGAATTTTCAGATAGTGATGCTGATTTAGGTTATACCTTTAGCAAACCAACTATTGCCATGATGAATAATGGCCGATTTGCTGCCATCTTTGGTAATGGCTATAACAGTGCGGGTTGTAAGGCAAAACTATTTGTCGTATTTCTTGAAGGTGGATTAGATGGTGACTGGACAGATACTGGTGATTTCTATGAATACGATACTGGCACTGCTCATGGCGGTGGTGCTGGCGACTGTAATGGCCTATCAACTCCTACCGTCGTTGATTTAGATGGTAATGGCACAGCTGATCGAGTTTATGCAGGAGACTTAAAAGGCAACATGTGGGTATTTGACCTATGTGCAGAAGTTAATAATGGTGCCGGTGACTGTACTGCAACGGCAGCAAACTGGGGAATTGCTCATACGGATCCATTGATGAATGCAAATAATGGAACTGTTCATGATGGTAGCCAACCAATAACAAGTAAACCTGTCGTATCACTTGATCCAACAAACCCTGGTACTGATAATTTAATGATAGTCTTCGGAACGGGGCAATATTTAACAAATGCTGACAAAGCAACAACTGGGTTACAAAGAATGTACGGTGTAAGAGACTATGATGCACTCAACAATACCAATGCTGGTGTAAATAATAAATGGAATCTTGATGGTAATGATAGTTCCCCTCTAAGATGGGCTGTAACAACATTTGCAATCGACTCTGGAACTGGCGCGAGAGTATTCAGTGGTACAGATGCTATAGCAGATACTGATCATGGCTGGCGCATAGATTTACCTGATACAGGTGAACGTATGGTTGTTAATCCTAAAATCAGGAATAACATTGTTTTCTTTAATACCTTAATTCCCGAAGTTCAAACATGCTCATATGGTGGTTCTGGTTGGATTATGTCTGTAAATTTAATCAATGGTGGCACCCCACCATCATCTGTATTTGACGTAACTGGCAATGGCATTATTGATTCCGGTGACCTAATTGATGGAGAGGTAGCCGCTGGACAAAAATTAAATGAAATACCGGCTGAATCAACTTTCCTGGGTGATAATCAATACACACCAGGTTCAGATGGTTCTATCAACAAACGTAAAATAGATGTTGGTTCAAGCAGGCAAGAAGGTCGTATGTCGTGGAAAGAAATTTATGAAGCACAATAAAACTTTCTAAACATAATAAAGCGTAAGGAATATAAAGAATGAATAAAAACCAGAAAGGCTTCACACTCATTGAACTGATGATTACGGTTGCAATAATAGGGATTATTGCAGCCGTTGCCTGGCCTGAATATAAACGCCAGACAATAAAAAATCGTCGTTCAGATGGCATTAATGCTTTATTACAAGCAGCACAACAATTACAACAATGCCATACAGATGAAGGAGGTTATACAAAAACTGATGGTAGTGATTGTTTTTTTAGAACAGACTCTAACAAAGATTATTATACAATAGATGATAATAACACTCTTGCCGTAGATTCATTTACCTTAACAGCAACACCAACTAGAACTGATGCAGAGTGCACAACTCTCTCATTATCGAATTTAGGGGTAAAAAGGTTTACTGGCTCAGGCAATATAAATCGTTGCTGGAGTCAATAGCTATACATTTTCATATTAGACGCTCTTAATGAGTAATGTTGTTCAGTTAAGGGATTGAATGATTATTAAATAGTGATGATTTGTTCCCTCCCTAAGGGAGGGGGAATAAACATAAAAGCTTAACTGATCGGCATCATTCTTAATGGGCATTTTTTTATTAACAACAACTCTAATAATTACTAGCATTATATTTCTCTGGAAACAAACGATAACATCAAAAAGCGATTCAAAACTTTCTATTAAAACGTGATCAAGCTCCCACATTTTTTAAAAATAAAATAAAATCATGGGCTATAATTACACCTACAATTTAGATAAGTTTCACACTAGGAGATGAACTAATGAAAATCCCGTACACCCTTGCTATTACAGCAGCATTAATTTTAAACCCATTACTCGCATCTGCAGCAGAAGGAACGTTTTGTGACGGCCTTGAAGCACCATTAATTACAGTAGCTGACTTTGATGGTAATGGTATTGTTAACAGTAAAGATATCGCTATGCTTGCAAAAAATATTGGTAAAAAGGGAGTATATTCGCCAATATTTGACCGCAATGGTGATGGCGTACTTAATGGTGTAGATGTTCATAATTCAGCCAGAACCATGGGGCAAACCAGCACCACTGAAGAACAAACCATAGCAACTGCCGCAGATCCTTGTGCTGGTACTGGTGCTAGTGCTAGTGCTGGAAATATTATAGAAGACCTCTATGATGGTGCTCCTAGGTAAGTCTTTCTTTATTATTAAGCTATACCGAAAACCTAACAAGGCCGATATTTTTATCGGCCTTGTTAATTTACATACACTAATCATGCAGTTCTAAAACAGCAAAAACTTAACATATAATCTTTATTATAAAGTTTAACATTGAGTAAATCATCATCACCTATGTAAATCTTTAGGTAATGAAAAAATAATATTCTCTTCCTTGCCGTCCTGATTAGAAATTGTAGTTACACCCCACTCTTGCAGTTTTTTAATTACGTTCTCAACTAATTCTGCGGGTGCTGATGCACCAGCAGTAAGTCCTATTTTTTCTTTTCCTTTTAACCAGTCTTTATTAATCTCAGTTTCATTATCGATTAAATACGCTTCTGTACCAATTCGTTCTGCGACTTCTTTTAAACGATTTGAGTTAGAACTGTTAGGAGAACCCACAACTAAAACAAGATCACTTTCTTCTGCTAATTTTTTTACCGCATCCTGACGATTTTGCGTGGCATAACAAATATCATCTTTTTTCGGGCCTTGAATATTTGGGAATTGCTTACGTAATTCATTAATGACATTTGAAGTATCATCCATGGATAATGTTGTTTGAGTAACATATGAAAGGTGTTCAGGATTGTTAATAACCAGATCATTTACATCATCAACATCTTCAACCAGATACATGTGACCACCCTGACTTTCATCAAACTGTCCCATAGTACCTTCAACTTCCGGGTGACCTACATGGCCAATCAAAATACATTCATGCCCAGCCTTGCTAAATCGAGTGACTTCCATATGTACTTTTGTTACCAGGGGACATGTTGCATCAAAAACTTTTAATCCACGTTCTTTAGCTTCTGCTCGCACGGCTTGAGAAACACCATGAGCACTAAAAATAACGGTTGCATCATCAGGAATTTCATTGAGCTCTTCGACAAACACCGCCCCCTTGTTACGTAATTCATCAACAACAAATTTATTATGTACAACTTCATGGCGAACATATATTGGCGCACCAAAAAGTTCTAATGCACGTTCAACAATATCTATGGCACGATCAACACCGGCGCAAAAGCCGCGAGGGTTAGCGAGTATGACTTGCTTCATGATAGGGTTTGAGTTTGACATAAATTAGATTCCAAAAATTCAAGTTTTACTCGTCATTGCGAGGAAGTACTGAAAAAGTATTTTTCAGTATTGACGCGGCAATCTCATGGTCAATACCTCTTTTCTGGAGATTGCTTCGTCGCTATGCTTCTCGCAATGACAGTAATTACTGTTGTGCAGGTTTAATCTCAACAATCTCAACACTAAAGACAACTTCATGTCCCGCTAAAGGATGATTGAAGTCCACTTTAACTTCGTCATCTTTAATTTTCATAATGGCACCAGGGATTTCTTCACCAGAAGGCGTACTAAAACCCACGATCATCCCCTCTTCAATTTTCAAATCATCTGAAAATTCTGAGCGAGGTAATGTGTGAACATTTTCATCATCAGGGAAACCAAAGGTATCACGCGGGTCAATAGACAGGCTTTGCTTCTCACCAGCCTTTAATCCATACAAAACCATTTCTAATCCTTCAATCATGGTGCCATCACCCATATTAAAGGTCATAGGCTCACCATCAACAGAAGCATCTGCAATCGTGCCGTCTTCAAGTGCTAAAGTGAAGTGCATGGTTACTTCACAACCTGCACCAATTGTTAATACTTCTACGTCACCCATTTTAAATCCTGTTACCTTATTTATAGGTCGGCTCTCATAGTGCCCCTCAATGAAAATCAACTAAGAGGGCATCAGGCCGACAAAACTATCTGCTATAACTAATATTGATTCTTACCGCTTGACAACGCGTCGGCCTAAAGAGCCGACCTACATATAAGTCAAACTCATTTTAACTGTTTTTCTCTGCATTTTTCTTTTCCGCTCGGTATTCACGAATGCTATCTATAATAATCATCGCAACACCAACACTTATGGCTGAGTCGGCAACATTAAATGCTGGCCAGTACCATTGCTGGTAATAAAGCTGGATAAAATCAACAACATAACCTAACCAGACACGATCAATCACATTACCAATCGCACCACCTAAAATTAACGCCAATGCAATAGCTTGCCATTTTTCATGCTGCTCTAGACGTTTAATCCACAAAACAATAACAACACTAACGACCACAGCAATAACAGCAAAGAACCAACGCTGCCAACCGCCTGCATCAGCTAAAAAACTAAACGCAGCGCCAGTATTATGCATTAACGTCCAGTTAAACATGGGCATTACTGCAACGGGCTGAAACATTTCTAATGAAGTGCTGGCAATGTACTTTGTCAGTTGATCTAAAACCACTACTACAAGGGTAAGCCATATCCACTTTAACATTTAAAATATTTTCCTGTTCTTCTGTAGGTCGGCCTTCAGGCCGACGCATAGATAATTTGTATTACGTAAGCTTAGATATAATAGATAGCTTTTGTCGGCCTGAAGGGCCGACCTACATAAATCAAAACCATCTACGACACTTTGTAAGTAGGGCTTCAGCCCGACGCGGTTTTAACTTAGTGAATCAATTACGCATGCAAACGCTCTTCACCATCACCATCTATATTCTCAATACAACGTCCACACAACTCTGGATGTTTTTTATGTTTACCTACATCTTTACGATGATGCCAGCAGCGCGTACATTTTTCATATGGCGAAGCGGAAACTGAAACCCAAATTTCATCATCGCTTGATAATGTATAATGCTTAGCCTCTACAGGTGGTTTACCTGCAAGATATAATTTTGCATCTGATGTAATGAATACAAAACGTAATTCATCTTCTAAAGTATTTAGCAGATCAAAAATTTCACGACCACAATACACTTCAACATCTGCAGCAAGACCAGAACCTATCTCACCCGCAACACGTAATGCTTCGAGTTCTTTATTTACACTTTCACGTACTTCCGTGATTTGTTTCCAATATGCTATAGCCTCTTCTGCAGCTTTATCATTACTGTACATTGCAGGCATTTCATACCATCTATTGAGTAAAACCGATTCATTACGTTCACCAGGCATATGAGCCCAAAGTTCGTCCGCAGTGAAGCTACAAATTGGGGCTAACCAACGCACCATGGCTTCCAGGATATGATAAATCGCGGTTTGGCATGAACGACGGGCAACACTGTCTTCTTGCGTGGTGTATTGGCGATCTTTAATAATATCCAAATAGAAACTACCCATCTCACCTGCACAGAAATTATGCAGCTGTTGATAGATTTGATGAAATTCATAGGTTTCATAAGTCGCAGTAATTTTGTTTTGTAACTGTTTAGTCGTTTCCACCGCCCACTTATCAAGTGATAACATTTGATCGGCGGGTAACATATCTTTAACAGGATCAAAACCGTCTAAGTTAGAAAGCAAAAAACGCATGGTGTTACGAATACGGCGATAGGCATCCGCAGTGCGTTTAACAATTTCATCGGATACCGTCATTTCACTGCTGTAATCAGTCGAAGCAATCCACAAACGTAAAATATCTGCACCTAAGTTTTTGATTATTTTCTGAGGAGCAACCACATTACCTTTTGACTTGGACATTTTCTGTCCTTTTGCATCAACGGCAAAACCATGAGTCAACACAGACTTGTAAGGAGGTTTGCCATACATCGCTATTGATGTTTTTAATGATGACTGGAACCAGCCACGATGTTGATCTGAACCTTCAAGATACAAATCCGCAGCCGGATAATCACTTAAACCTTCACGCATATTTAAAACAACATTATGCGATACACCAGAATCAAACCAGACATCTAAAATGTCTTGCGCCTTTTCGTAACTGTCTGCCTCATCACCAAGATAAGATGCAATATCTGATTCAAACCAGGTATTCACGCCTTTTTCTTCAATCTGGGTCGCAACGTTCTCTAATAAATCATCTGTATCAGGATGTAACTTGCCGGTTTTCTTATTTACGAATAATGGAATCGGCACACCCCAACTACGTTGACGTGAAATACACCAGTCTGGACTGTTCTCAACCATACCTATGATGCGTGCTTCGCCCCAGCTCGGCATCCACCTGGTTTCTTTAATTGCCGCAATACAATCTTTGCGTAAATTATTTTGTTCCATGCTAATAAACCACTGTGGTGTAGCACGGAAAATAATGGGACTTTTGTGACGCCAGCAATGTGGATAGCTATGTAGAATTTTTACTTCATGTACTAACTTACTTTTTGCTTTTAAAACATCAAGCACACTGTCGTTTGCTTTGAAAACATGTTGCCCCGCAAATAAAGGGGTGCCTTCAAGAAACTTACCGTTAGTATCAACCGGATTATCAACTTTTAAATTATATTTTTGACCAACAACATAATCTTCTTGTCCATGTCCGGGAGCAGTATGTACCGCTCCTGTACCTGCATCTAATGTTACGTGATCACCTAGAATAATAGGAACTTCACGCTCATAAAATGGATGCATCACTTTTAAGCCTTCAAGATCAGAACCTTTGCAATAGGCAACAACTCTATAATCATCGACATCATAACGCGCCATAACATCACTTAATAAATCTTGTGCGATAATTAAACGCTCAGGTACATGAGAACCTACGCCATCGCATTGAACAACGGCATATTCAAATTCAGGATTAACCGCAACAGCCTGGTTAGCCGGTAATGTCCAGGGTGTTGTTGTCCAAATAACAATAGAGATTGGACCTTCGGTCGCTCCCGGCGTCCTGCCTCCCGCGACACTAGCGCTTCCCTGTGCGTCACCCGTTAGACTTTTTGTGCTACTGCAACGAGCCATGAGTGCTTCGTCGTTTAATATTTCAAAACGCACATCGATTGCAGGTGAGGTTTTATCTTCATATTCAACTTCGGCTTCAGCTAAAGATGAACCGCAGTCAACACACCAGTGAACAGGTTTTGAACCTTTATGCAGGTGACCATTTTTAATAATTTTACCGAGTGAACGTACAATGCCAGCTTCAAATTTATAATCCATAGTAAGATAAGGATTATCCCATTCACCCAGGATACCTAAACGTTTAAAGTCTT
>JAGLTQ010000029.1 GCA_023135195.1 Gammaproteobacteria bacterium
TTCATTATCTGTGATCTAGAACTACTTTGTATGTATCAAACGTAATAAAAACAAGGCATATATACATATTATTTAGTGCAATCTTCCAGTTAATTCAAGTGGATTGCTAAGAAAGTGTTGTAACTATATGAAATTGTAGTAATATCTTGATTGTCGAATGATGACGGATAATTCATTATGGTAACAAATTATGAAAAATAATAAAAAAATTATCGATAAGATCTACAAATGTTTGCGTTTGTCAGAGTCTGGTAACCCGAATGAGGCTGCTTTAGCATTGCGGCAGGCTACCAGCATGATGAAAAAATATGGTATTTCAGATGCTCAAGTGTTGGCTGCTGAGGTGACAGAAAGTGCTACTCAGGAGGGAACACGATTTAACCCTCCTTTTTGGGCTTTGGCGCTGGCTAACCTGGTTGCTGAAGCCTTTCAGTGTCGTAATTTGATTTCACGGCAATATGGAAGATGTCCTGAATTTCGCTTTATTGGCATGGGTTTCAAGGCTGAAGTAGCTACTTACTCTTACAGTGTATTACACCGTTATTTATTTCGGGCTATTGAAGAATTTGCACTTACTGCTGGAAACAGTACGAAAGATGAGTCTGAAAAACAACGCCGAACAGAGGTTTTTGCACAGGCATGGCTTTTTCGAGTAGGGCGGACAGTTTCTGAGTTTATTTGTGAAAATGCCGATAAAAAAGTAATCGATAGTTATATTCAAGAGAAGTACGGTGAAACTGCTGAAATGGTAAGTGAAACCCCAGCAAGTAATCAAAGTGCTGATTATGATGATATATTAAGCGGTATGCGTGCAGCGAATGAAGTTGCATTGTATCGTTCTGTGAGTCAGTTTATGAAGCCGCCACTTTTGCAACATAAACACGCCTCATAGTATTTAAGTTTCATATTCAGGAATAAAATTGGGATTTAACGTAAAGCTGATCAGTTAAGGAATGTAGGTTCGAACTCATTCGAACCCACGAAAAACAAATAGCACCTTAAGTGAACGGCATTAGGATTTAACGTATGTTCATTTTCGGTTCTTAAAAGGGAATATCATCAGAAGATGTCTGCAATAATTTGCTACCGTAATAAAGGTGTAGATAAGAAAATTCCGTGCAAAGCGGTGTTGACACTTGGGCGCGATAAAAATAGCGATATTGTTATTATTGATTTATTAGCCTCTCGAAACCACGCAATGATTCGCCGTCTTGGCCATAGTGATTATTATTTAATTGATAGTGGCAGTTCTAATGGTACTTTTGTTAATTCACATCGCGTTGCAATGCCGCGTTTATTAAAATCGGGTGATTGCATTCAAATTGGTGGTAGTGAACTTGTGTTTGAACAGGAACATAAGGAAGAAGATGCTATCGATACCATATCAATGGAAGAAACAATTATTTCTGCTCGTCCAGTACTTCGCCAGATTACAGTTTTAGTTGCAGATATACGGGGATTTACCTCTCTTTCGGAAAGCGTAGATATTAGAACGCTAACACGTATGATGACGAACTGGTTTCATAATGTAACGGATGTTATTACTCAACATAATGGAATAGTTGATAAGTTTATTGGTGATTGTGTTTTTGCGCGGTGGGAATCTGATATAGATGAAGCGGAAACAGTAATGAAAGCATTAATGGCTGCTGTATTGATAAATGATGTTACTGAAGAATTAAACAAGAACTCTACTGAAGTATCTGAAAAACTGCGAGTTGGAGTTGGTATTAACAGCGGCGTAGCATCCATGGGAATTGGTCAGGATGCAACAGCGTTAGGCGATGCGGTAAATATTGCTTTTCGACTAGAGAGTGCAACTAAAGTCTTAGGCACAGATATTGTAATGAGTGAATCATCATATGGTTCTTTGCCGGAACAATGTTTGGCAGGTGAAAAACAAAAAATCAGAGTTAAGGGCAAGCGTGATGTTTTGAGAATATGCAGTTTACATTTTGATGATGTAAAAAGCATGCTACGCTCTTTTGATGAACAGAAGGGGGGTAAAGTTAACTTAAGAGATTAGTAAACTGATTTCACTCATTAAGTTTTCCATATCCGTTTTAATTCTGTTTATTGTTTGTATTGCTTGATTTGCCAACTCCAGATCATCTGTATTTCGTGGCATTACATTTTCTTTATCATGAGTAGATACTTCTTTTTCAAGAATTATACGACCCTGTTCAGCAATGTCTACTTTTTCATCTTCAATAAATTGCGCAAGATATACATAAGCCTGGATTAGGCCGTCGTAAATTTTTTGATCTTCTTTACCAATAGCCAGAATAAGTGTTTGAATAGCTATTTTTATTTGCTCTTTTTCATAAGGAAGCTGCGACAATGGAATCCCGTAAAGTGATGGTTCCGTGCCAGACAATAACTTGCCGTATTCTCCGACAATACTTTCTGCTTGTTCTATGTTGAGTATTGATTCCATTATAATTTTATTGTCTGTTTTTTCAGCTGATATTATTTGATAAAACCTGTACGATTGTAATTAAATTAATTGTTTTTATCATAGCAGAATTGAGTACCTATAATGACAGAAGTGTTACTAATAATAAAAGATTTTACGGTAAATAACCCCGATTTAGTTACCTGGATAGTCGCAGGGTTAATTATCATTTTAGGAATATTATTTCAAAGTTTTTGGATTAAGGAATGCATTTGTGAATGGCAATTAAATCACCTTTTAAAAAATATAAGTTCAGAATCATTACATAACATTATTATCCCTGATGGCATGGATGACAAAATATTTGTTGAACATCTGATATTGATGCCTAAAAAAATATTACTCTTAGGGGTGAAAAAATATCGGGGCTTGATCTTTGCAGCAGATAAGATAGATCTGTGGACACAGGTTATTGGCAATAAAAGTTACAAATTCGAGAATCCATTACGTAAGCTTGAAGGTGATGCTCTGGTATTAAATTCAAAAATAAAAAACACTAAAATAGAAGAAAAAGTATTATTTATAAATGGCAGCGAATTTCCAAAAGGTAAGCCGGATAATGTTGTAGCAATATCAGACATTAAAGAATGGCGTAAAAACTTTTCTAATGAAGATGTTTCTGAAGTTGTACGTACTGACTGGAAGGAGCTTGTAGAAATTTCAGCAAGTAATGATCTGGTTAAAAATAATGGAGTATTGATAGATGAAGATGATTCATCTGGATTAAACATGTTTTCGCTAATGATTGTAATAATGACATTAGCTACCTGGTTAGTCTGGCGACTAGTATAGTTATAAAATGACTAGTTGTTTTTTGATTGCTTTGGTTTTTTAACTTCGTCTAATACGTTTTGCCAGCCCTGCATAATATTATCCATTTTATTACTTACTTTTTTCTTAACGTTAACCTTGGTATCCGCTCGTAATACTTTCTTACGAATAGTTTTGGTTTTTGCGATAGCGGTTGTTGCAGGTTGAACGGTATCATTTCCGCTATTAAATAGTGATGCAATCGATTGCACTTTCAGCGTATTCGTTGCGTGTAAAGTGAACACTGCTCCAGCCAGAATCAATAAAAATGATGCTGCAATCGCAAGAGTATTTGATTTAGAACCCTGACGTTTTCTCATACATGCTTGTTTATCGAACTGTGGAGCATTATGAATATTTGTAACGCTGCTTTCGTTACCACTTGCCTGTCTTGCATAACTTACTGCAGAAGTTGAAGCGTCTTCCTGATTCAAGAATGGATTGTTTTTATCTACCGCCGCCAAAGCTTGCTTAGGATAAATGACAACAGATTTCTGATGTTCAGATTCAATAGATATCTGGGTTAATGATGATTCTGCACGTGTTCTTTGCGCAACAATAGGCTGTTCAGCCTGAATTGGTGCTTTAGCAGCAGCTGCTCCAGGTTCCTGGAAAATAAAGAGGTCATCATCACTTTCCGTACTGTCTTCAGTTTTATGTGCTTTATTTGTTTGTGACAGAGCAAGTTTCGCTTTTATATATTCTGCTTTCTGTTTTGCTTCACTGTCATTTAGAGGTTCAATAGCTGACATCCCTGGAATACTTACAGCGCTATAATCTATGCTCTCATTTTCCGGCTTCATCATTGGAGTAGCTTCGGAAACAATTTCTACCAGAACTTCTTCTTCAATAACTTTCACATCTTGAGCTGCAATCGCTTTCATGGACTGCTCTTTTAACTCAGTAATTACACGCGCCGCTTCAGCTTCAATTTGTTTCCGTGTTTCTTCAAGTTCGTCATGTAAGCGCGCAGCGTCTTCTTTAGCTTTTTGACGAACGGCTTCAGCTTCAGCAGTAGCTTGTT
>JAGLTQ010000003.1 GCA_023135195.1 Gammaproteobacteria bacterium
TTAAGAAATGATGCCAGTAGAGCAGCGGATGATGATGATAATGAAGTTATCGAAATTCATAATAATGCTTAAACAGGATTAATGATGAATAGTTTGAATGGGCTCCATTGACATTTAAGCTTTCATCACCTAATCTCTTTAGTTCTGAAGTGATTAAATTATTTCAGATAGCGCCGATTTGAGAATTCAGCTTGCGGGCGCATTAAAAATACAGCTAAAGTGAAAGCCTGCTTTAGCTAATATTGCGGGTTTTTTTGTGCCTGCATTAAGCTACGCCAGCGGCGCTGGCGTCGTTATAAATATTTTGCGAAGTGCTCATGTACATTGAATAAGAATGTTCAAATGTCATGAAGCACACGACTACATGGATGTAGGAGGTAGGGTAATGCAGGAGTAATTACCGAGGGATGTACGAGAACGGCCTAACTGTGAACTCCGCTTTCTTAAAACATTTATGCCTGGCCAGCACCGCTTTATTAACTTAATAATCCATTGTCATTGCGAGGGAACAACGTGACCGTGGCATAAAATCGTATGGAACGATTTTGAACAAGCTTTGCTTGGCCCGAAGGGCGAAGGGCAGGACGCCCGTAGTAATCTCAAGTTTAAGCTACTAAAAATTTGTATTTGTAATTTAAAGAAATATTTTTGGAGATAGAAATGTCAGACTTTGATGAAAACTGGGCACTTGAAACCTTAGCCGTAAGGGCTGGACAGGTGCGTACTGCTGAAGGTGAACACAGTGAACCTATTTTTCCTACCTCCAGTTTTGTTTTTCCCAGTGCTGCAGAAGCTGCTGCACGTTTTAGCGGTGATAGTCCAGGGAATATTTATTCTCGTTTTACCAACCCAACCGTTCGTACTTTTGAGCAACGTCTGGCAGCGCTTGAAGATGGTGAAAGTTGTGTTGCAACCTCAACAGGTATGTCTGCAATTTTAACGACCTGCATGGCATTATTACAAGCGGGTGACCATATTGTGTCTTCTCGTTCAATTTTTGGAACAACCGTTGTTTTATTTAATAAATATTTGCAACCCTTTGGTGTGGATACCACTTTTGTTGATTTAACCGATCTGGATGCCTGGAAAAAGGCAATTAAACCAGAAACAAAAATATTATTTCTAGAAACACCTTCTAATCCATTAACAGAAGTTGCGGACTTAAAGGCATTAGCAGATTTGGCGCATGAAAATGATTGTTTATTGGTTGTTGATAACTGTTTGTGTACACCCATATTGCAACAACCATTAAAGTTAGGTGCAGATATCGTTATACATTCCGCAACTAAATACATTGATGGTCAGGGTCGGGCAATGGGGGGAGCAATTGTTGGTAATAAAGAATTAGTAGGTGAAACCGTTTTTGGTTTTTTACGTACAGCGGGTCCAACCTTAAGTCCCTTTAATGCATGGATATTCCTGAAAGGTTTGGAAACTTTATCCATTCGGATGAAAGCGCATAGTGCTAATGCATTAGAGTTAGCACAATTTCTTGAACAGCATAAAAATGTTAACCAGGTTCATTATTCTGGTTTAGAGTCACATCCGCAATATGATTTAGCCAGTCAGCAACAATTTGCAGGTAGTGGAGTTTTATCATTTGAGGTTAAAGGTGGGAAAGAAGCCGCCTGGAAATTGATTGATTCAACACGATTACTTTCTATTACAGCAAACCTAGGAGATACAAAGTCGACAATTACTCATCCGGCAACGACGACACATGGACGTTTAACGGATGAAGAACGACAACGGTCCGGTATTAGTGATGGTTTAATTCGAATCTCAGTTGGACTGGAATCAATTAACGACATTAAAGAAGATATTGAAAGAGGTTTATAAATAGAAAAACATGAACCACGAAGGGCACAAAGAACACGAAGAAAAAGATAATGTTTTTGTATGCAATAGTTGGTTTTTTTGCAGGTCAGAAATTTAGTCTGGCATGAGGAAATTCTTTAATTACCAGGACAGCAAAAAATAATTGAGGGTTTTCTTCGTATCCTTCGTGGCGAATCTGTTATGTTTTTTTTCGTAGAATTTAAAATTCTGGTTCTGAATTAATTTCAATTACTTCACCTGTAACAGGATGGTTAAAAGACAAGTAACTTGCATGCAGTAATAACCTGGATGCTTTCTTTATAGCCTTTTTATTTGCATAAAGCTCATCACCTAAGATTGCATGTCCGATTGATTGCATATGAACACGAAGTTGATGAGTTCGTCCGGTAACAGGCGTTAATTCAATACGGGAACTGTTGTTTTCCTTATCGTAACCAGTAACCCTGTATTGAGTTTGAGATAATTTACCCGATTTGAAATCTACCTTTTGTTTTGGACGGTTTGGCCAGTCTGTTATTAAGGGCAAATCAACTTCCCCTCTCTCAGGTGAGAGCTTACCATCAACAATCGCGATGTATTTTTTATTTACCTGACGTTGTTGAAATAAAATACTTAATTCTCGTTCAATCTTTTTACCCCTGGCAATGACCATTAGCCCGGATGTCGACATATCAAGACGATGGACAATGAGTGTATCGCTGTATTCGGTTTGTATTCGTGAAATAAGGCAGTCTTGTTTATCTTCACCACGGCCAGGAACAGATAATAAACCGCCTGGTTTATTTACAATAAGTAAACATTCATCTTTGAAAAGAATATCGAGTGATATGTGGGCAGGCGGGTTGTATTTCATTAATTAGTGAATTTGTAGAGGAGGATGATATTTGTAACGAAGAGTACAAAACTGATTGCTTGCCATGTACGAAGAGGATTCCGTTTCATGAGAGGAACATAATCATTACTTATTAGTGATGAATCAGGTTTATTTAGTGCGTAGGTAAACTCGGATAATATACTAAAACGATTTTCCGGATTAATGCTGACCGCTTTTTCAACTGCTTTATCTACCCATGTCGGTATTTCTGGATTGTAACGTTTTACAGAAATATAATTAACACGTTTAATATTTTTCGCGCTCATTTCCTTGCCATAAGGTAAGTGTCCGGTAAGCATTTCATAAATAATTACTCCCAATGAAAAAACATCAGAGCGATTACTACCCGGTTCTCCAATGTGATATTCCGGCGCTGTGTAGTTAATGGTGCCAAGTATATTGTTAACTTCAATTGGCAGGAAAATTTCTTCAATGCCAGCAATTTTTGTAGAGCCAAAATCGATTATCTTTAATGTTTCATTTTTATCTATTAATATGTTTTCAGGCTTTAGATCTTGATGGATCATTTCTAAGCGATGAAAAGCACGTAAACCACGTTCAATTTGTTTATTAAATGCTCGCACCTGACTTAAAGAAGGGCGGGGATTATCATCAAGCCACTGGCGCAAAGAACAGCCTTCTATATATTCTGTAATGTAATATAAAGCGGTACGTCTACGTTTTATGTCTAGTACTTTTAAGACATGGGGGTTGTTGATTCTTTTACCTGCCCATTCTTCATGTAAAAACTGGTTGATATATTCCGGGTCATCCTGATAATTAACAGATGGGGCTTTCATGACAATATTTTCATTTGTATCAACATCCTGAACTAAATAGACTTCAGTGCGTTTATTTGAAAACAAATGACGAATAACTTTATAACCATCCAGGATCAACCCTGGTTCGAGTGGCGGAGGAAAAGGTAACTCAGTAAGTTTTTCATAAAACTCACTTTCATTTTCGCTCGGTAATTTTGTGATTTTGACAATTTGACAGGTTAAGTTGTCATCACTATTATTCTTAACAGCGGTTTCTACTATTTCTCTGGATGCTTTTTCCAGTTCATTTATATTGTTACGAGTAATTTTTTTAATCGCATTATTTGATATGAACTCATAAACGCCATCTGTTAGCTGGATAAAAATATCACCTACTTCAACGGCTAGTGTTTTGTAATCAATGTCAACACGGAGATCTATGCCTAAGGCTCGAGATAGGTAGGTCTTGTTTTTACTGGCAACAAAGCGATGATCATTTGTTAACTGTTCAAGATCATTATCGCGTAAACGATATATACGGGTGTCGCCAACATGAAATATATAGGCCGTGTTAGACTTGAAGACTAGAGCGCTTAAGGTAGTCACCATACCTTGATTACTTTGGTACTGGCGTTGCCCCTGGCCATGAAGCCAACGATTTAATGCGGAAAGAATTTTTTGTCCTGAGCTTTTAACCGACCATGTTTCAGGTGTACTAAAGTAGTCACTTAAAAAACTTTTTACGCAGCCTTCAGAGGCTTGTTTGCCATCATCACTTGTACTCATGCCGTCAGCAACGACCACAGCAATGCCTTTTGTTGTTAGCAGTGGTTCCTTTGGAACAACCACACCACAAGAATCTTCATTCTGAGCTTTAACGCCTGCGATGCTATAGTGGGCATTATCAATTTGTAATGATGCTGACATAAGTTTTTATTGTAATTAAAAAGACAATGTTGTTAAAGTATAACTGCACTGCCCTGATAGAGTAAGTGATAATTATTTAATTAAGTATTAATACAACGAGCCATCAAGTTCATAGTCCATTATCAATTGACTTCAATCATTTGCACGGTTCCATCGGGCAACACCTCTGCCATTTGATCTTTTGGGTTCTCAAGGAAGAATGCAATCAGAATAAATACTGTAATTGCAAAACCTGCTATCACCATAAAGAATATATCAGTCGCTACAAATGAAAGTACTGTCAAGAAGGTTACTGCGCCCACGTTTCCATATGCTCCTGTCATGCCTGCAATTTGCCCAGTCATACGACGTTTCACTAAAGGCACCATTGCGAATACGGCTCCGTTACCGGCATTAACAAATACTGAGCTAAAAATAACTGCTGCAACGGCGAGTGAAATACTCCACTCACTGGTTATTAAGCTTAAAAGGTAATAGCCAGCGGCTGTTCCTAACATGAGCATTGTAAGAGAAGATTTTCGACCAAACTTATCACTGATCCAACCACCAGCAGGTCGCATGATAAGATTCAATCCTGCAAAGACAGAAGCAATTAAACCTGCCTGGATAGCAGATAGTTGAAATGTGTCCATAAAAAATAAAGGTAATATCGAAACAACTGCAAGTTCAGAACCAAAGGTGACCATGTAAGACAGGTTTAACAGGGCAACTTGTTTGAATTTATAACGTTCAATTTCAGGAACGGTCTCTGTGAAAACATGTTTGTTAATTTGATAAATTCGAATTGTTTGAAATGCGTATAGTGTACCTAATATGATATAGATCATTGTGGTTACGCTATCACTTAACATACCTAAATTTACAGGGCTCAATTTCCACGTTAATACAGCAAGTGCCGCAAATAATGGGATATTCATAACTAAGTACAAAAAGAAATCAAATGGACTGGTAATTTCCAGACCGCCATTTTTCTTTGGCTTAAAATAAGTTGAGCCTTTAGGTGTATCAGTAACGCTAAAAAAGTAAATAGCAGAATAAATAAGAGCTACAACACCTGTAGAGCCCACTGCTAAACGCCATCCATCTTCTCCACCGAACATTAATGCTACTGTTGGTAAGATAACTGCAGCAGCCGCAGAACCGAAGTTACCCCAACCACCATAGATGCCTTGAGCGAGACCAGTCTGTTTTGCCGGGAACCATTCACCGATCATACGAGTACCGATAACAAAACCAGCACCTACGAAACCTAATAGAAAACGCATAAGTGCGAGTTGCTCAAAATCTTCTGCCATGGCAAAACCAAAACAAAGGAAACTGGAAACAAAGAGCAGCATGGAAAAAATACGTCTGGGACCAAAGGCATCCACCAACATGCCAATGATAATACGTGCAGGAATAGTTAGTGCGACATTGAGGATTAACAGGGTTTTGATTTGTTGATCGTTTAAGCCTAAAGACTCTCGCATCATGCCTAATAGTGGTGCGTGGTTAAACCAAACAAAAAAGCTGACAAAAAAAGCCATCCAGCTTAAATGCAGGATGCGCATTTTTCCGCTAAATGAAAACAGATTAAGCTTGTTTGTATCAATAGACATCCGATGTAACTCCAAAATGATTTAAATTCTTTGGAGACTATAGAGCAAGGGATATGCCAATAACGTAACTTATTGATTTGTATTGAGAATTTGTGTTTTAGAGGGGGCGGTAAGCATTTGGAGTGCACAAAGCAAGTGCAGCACTATATTAAAGTGCACTAATGCAGGCCATTTTAGTGCACTTTATTTATTGATAACTTGATTGCTTTAATTAAGTACCTGATAACCCCGGTTACGTAAACAGTTTTTTACAACTCTATCACGTTCTTGCATTGTTGCTGCTCCGCCTGAAAGTCCACCACTTAATGCACCTAATTTAGATGTTCTAACCGCTGTTCTATTCCCACCGATAATTTTTCCTACGATAGCACCCACAATAGCTCCGCCGACTACTCCTTCACCAACTTTAGAATGTACCTGTCGAGAAAGATGTTGGCATTCTGCTAAATCAGCCTGATATTGCCCCATATCAACACCATGAGGATCAATTATAATTTGCGCATGCCTGGCACAGCCACTTATAGAGAGCAGACTAATTATTACAGGGAGAAGGAAAAATTTGTTCATGATATTTATACCTGTTTGTCCATAAGGATTATCGATAAATATAAGCTTACACTATCTTAGGTAATTTATTTCATATCGAGTAAATGAGATATTATTTATTTAAAGAAAATACTGGTTTGCTCGCTAATTAAATAGCTAAGTAATTAACAGAATGCGTTCGGAGTATCTTAAAATGTCCATATAATCTTTAATGACTATTCGCAATAAACTGACATCAGCATTTATTGTCCTTATTGTTTTAATCGTAATTACGGGTGCTTTTTCGCTTAAAGAAATAAGTATCCTTAGTAAACTTACGGTTAAGCTATATAACCATCCTCTTGCTGTGACTCGAGCCTCATTACAGGCGAATGTGAATATTATTAAAATGCATCGCAGCATGAAAGATATCGTCATGGTTAAAAATTCTGCTAAAAGAGAAACAGTAATTCAGAAAATAAATGCCTATGAAGCCCTTGTCTATAAGGAATATGACATCATTACTGAACGCATCCTTGGTAAAGAAGGTGATGTACTTATTGCTGATACGATACAGATATTTCGTGACTGGAAACCCATCCGTGATGAGGTTATTAAACATATACTGACTGAAGATAGTGGTATAGCATCTACTAGACAAAAAGGTGCCGAGCATGTTGCACGCTTAAGTGGAAAAATGGACGCTCTTGTTAATTATGCTGCGACTAAAGGCGAAGGTTTCTTTAAAATGGCATCCCATAAAAGTAACTCCGCATTTAGTATAATGATTACTATAATCATTCTTTCTATAATTATTGGATTACTACTGGCCTATTTTATTTCTCGTTCTATTCTCAATCCGGTCAATAATTTACGAACAACAATTGAATCAATTGAAAAAAATTCTGATTTGACTCAGCGTATTGAAATTACCTCAGGTGATGAAATTGGCAAAACAGCTGTTTCATTTAATCATATGTTAGAAAAATTTGAAGCATTGATTCAACAAGTATCCAGTTCATCATCACAATTAACTTCTGCTTCAGAACAGGTTTCTATGGTTGCTCAGGACAGTGCAAGAAATGTTGAACAACAACGGCAAGAAACAGATATGGTAGCAACCGCTATTAATGAAATGAGCGCAACGGTACAAGAAGTTGCGAGTAATGCACAAAATGCTTCGGGTGCTGCGGTAAGTGCAGATAATGAATCTCAAAGTGGTAAAGATGTTGTTAATCAAACGGCAAAAGCAATTGAACAATTAGCAGTAGATATAGAAAATGCTGCTGCAGTGATTCATACCGTTGAAGAAGATAGTGAAACGATTGGTGGTGTTTTAGATGTTATCAAAAATATTGCAGAACAGACTAATCTATTAGCATTGAATGCAGCGATTGAAGCTGCTCGAGCTGGTGAACAGGGGCGAGGTTTTGCTGTTGTTGCAGATGAAGTTCGTACTCTGGCTAGCCGTACTCAGGAGTCTACAGCTGAAATAGAATCTATGATTCAGAAATTACAAGAAGGATCCAAAAAAGCAGTAAAAGTAATGGAAAATGGAACGTCACAAGCTCGAGAAGGTGCTGAAATGGCTCTGGAAGCAGCGGGCTCACTCGATGCCATTGTACGTTCAGTTGCCAGTATCAACGAAATGAATACTCAAATTGCTGCCGCTGCTGAAGAGCAAAGTGCGGTAGCAGAGGAAATTAATAAAAACGTGGTTAATATTAGCCAACTATCTGAAAGAACTGCAAGTGGCGCAGATCAGACCATGTCTGCCAGTGGAGAGCTTTCCAGCCTTGCAACTGACCTGCAAGAACTTGTTGGTCAATTTAAAATAAGTAGCTAACCTCAAAAAGCCATATTCAAACAGGATGTGGCTAAATTTAACTCACATCCTGTTTTCTTCTCTATTCCATACTTAAAACTCCAATATTGTCATTATAATGAAGATATATCATTGATAACTCGATGAGAGGAACATTGTTTTACGATATAATCCCCACTATGAAAAAGACATTTTATTTTAGCCGATATAAAATATGAGAGAAGTTGAAATTACTACCGAACCCGTTGAGCTTTACAAAATACTTAAGTTTGAAGGAATGACTTCAAGTGGAGGAGAAGCCAAACTGGTGATTGCGCAAGGACAAGTCCTCGTTAATGGTAAAATTGAAACTCGAAAACGTAAAAAAATAATCTCAGGTGATGTAATTGAGTTTGCATCTGAAAAAATCAGCATTAAATATACAGGAAAGATTGATGACCAATAATGATATTTTGCGCCGAGTCCGTTATATATTCGATTTTAATGATGAGAAAATGATTGCTCTATTTGCTTTAGCTGACTATGAAGTAACACGAGCTCAAATCAGCGATTGGATGAAACAAGAAGAAGATGCCGCGTTTAAAAAATTAAGTGATCCATTGTTAGCAATGTTTTTAAATGGCTTGATTAATGACAAGCGTGGTAAAAAAGATGGGCCAAAGCCTAAACCTGAAACAGAACTCAGCAATAATGCCATTTTTATGAAATTGAAAATTGCATTAAATCTCCAGGCAGAAGATATTTTAGAAATTATGGACTCACAAGATTTTCGCATGAGTAAACATGAGCTAAGTGCTTTTTTCCGTAAAGTCGGTCATAAACACTATAGAGAATGTAAAGACCAAATATTACGTGTTTTCCTAAAAGGGCTTCAATTAAAACATCGTGGAGCTAATTGAACCTCGTTTTTGTTTAGCTGTCACTTAAGAAGGAATAACCTTCTATATTTTGAGAGTGAAAATGAAAAACAATAAACTGGCATTTCTATTATTAACAACGTTAGTCTCTTACATACCAACGGCGATTGCAGAGAAAGCGATATTTGCAGGTGGCTGCTTTTGGTGTATGGAATCAGATTTTGAGAAGCTTGCAGGTGTGTCAGATGTAATTTCCGGCTTTACTGGAGGTACAGCTAAAAATCCTACATATCGTGGTGATCATCAAGGTCACTATGAGGCCGTTGAGGTAACGTATGATCCTGCTAAAGTCAGTTACAAACAGTTATTAGATCATTACTGGGTTAATATTGATCCATTTGATGTGCGAGGACAATTTTGTGACAAAGGCCCAAGTTACTTGAGTGCCATTTTTTTCGGTAACAAAGAAGAAAAGGTATTGGCCGAAAAGTCACGTCAAAATGTAGTTAAACAATTTCCTAAGCAAAAAGTAATTACTCCCATTCTTGCTACATCAAACTTTTATCCCATAAAAGGTAATGAAAGCTATCATCAAGACTATTACAAGAATAACTCGGTTCGTTACAAGTATTATCGTTGGCGTTGTGGAAGAGATCAAAGATTAAAAGAAATCTGGGGTGATAAAGCAACACACTAAAATCAGGAAGAGGCTAATGCAAAATAAAAAGATATCTGGAAGCTGTTTATGCGGAGATGTGACTTATGAATTTACCGGCCCGGTTAAAGTTTTTCAATATTGTCACTGTACACGCTGCCAAAAAATAACGGGGTCTGCTCATGCTTCAAATATGATTATTGATCCAGAGCATTTTAAATGGCTAAAGGGAGAGGGTAATATTGGAAGATACGAGTTAGCTGAAGCAAAACACTTTGCGAGCTCGTTTTGTAAAACATGTGGTTCAACACTGCCATGGATAACTCAAAGTAAAAAAGCAATGATTGTTCCTGCAGGAACATTAGATGATGATCCAAAAGTAAAACCTATGCACAATATATTTTATGCGGATAAAGCATGCTGGTATGAAAATGTGGATAATTTAGTAAAGTACGATGAATTACCCACCAAAAAATAATAGGCTTTTATTATTTTTGATTACCTGGTTGAGCCTTATATCAACTTTAAATGCTGAAGAATCACCTTTCACAATAAAAAGTGAAGGCATGATACTTAACGTTGAAAAAGTTATTGACGGTTTAGGTGTGCCATGGGGGATGACTTTTTTGTCTTCAAATGAATTGCTGATAACAGAACGTTCTGGTTCTGTTTTCTTGTATAATATAGAGGCATCTAAAAAAATCACAATAGAAAATCCACCCAAAGTTTTACATGATGGTCAGGGTGGCTTGCTTGATGTTGCTGTATCTCCTGATTATAAAAAAAATGGTTGGATCTATTTTACTTATGTCAAAGAAGATGTTGGTGAAGGCGTTACTGTACTAGCAAGAGCAAAGCTTAAAAAGAATAAATTTATTGAATGGAGCGACTTACTGCTTTCAAAATCAAGGACAAATACAAGTTATCATTTTGGTAGCCGGATAGCATTTGATAATAATGGGCATGTTTTTTTTGGAATTGGTGATCGAGGTGTACGCCCCAATGCTCAAAATTTAATGAATCACGCAGGTTCTATTCTTCGTTTAAACCTTGATGGCTCCATTCCAAAGGATAATCCATTTATAAAGAACAAATCATCTTTGCCTGAAATATGGAGTTATGGACATCGTAATCCTCAAGGTCTCAGTTATGACTTTAACAATAAATGCCTGTGGGAAATTGAACATGGCCCAAGAGGTGGAGATGAAATTAACCGGATTGAACCCACTGTAAATTATGGCTGGCCGGATATTTCTTACGGCAAGGAATACTGGGGCCCATTTGCTGTGGGTGAGGGCACCCATCGTGATGATATTGCGCAGCCTGTTAAAGTGTATATTCCTTCTATCGCTCCTGGTAGTTTAATGATTTATTCAGGTGATGCCTTTCCTGATTGGAATGGGAACTTGTTTTCGGGTGCTCTTAAACTTCGACATATTAATCGCATTGTTTTAAATAATGAGGGGAAGGCTATAAAAGAAGAACGATTACTCAAATCTCTTAATGAACGTATAAGAGCGTTAGTACAAAGTCCTCAGGGCTGGATCTATTTCTCAACAGACAGTGGGAAGATTTATCGAATTCTGCCTGAAAATAAGAAATGACTTATTAGGCGTTCTTAATTAAAATAATCGTATGACTTTAAATCCCACACTAGCATTACTTGATAGTTTATATTGGATCACTCTTATTGCGGTGATTGTTTCCTCTGCCTCGGGTGTATTAAAAGCAGGTTTTAAAAAGTATGACCTCTTTGGAGTTATTATCATAGCAATAGCTACAGGTCTGGGTGGAGGATCATTGCGGGATATATTACTTGAGCGTGAAGTTTTCTGGATTCGTGATCAGAGTTTTTTTATTGCTTCACTGGCTAGTGCCATTATTATTTTTATTATTGCACGTCTAAAAGTTATCTCTCCCAGATTTTTCCTGATTCCAGATGCGGCTGGTCTTGCGACGTTTGGTATTGCAGGTACATTAGTTTCGCTAATGGTTGGAGCACCTTGGTTGATCGCCAGCTTTATGGGAGTGATGACAGGTACTCTGGGTGGTATTTTTCGCGATATCCTAAGTCATGAACCGCCCGTTGTTTTTCAAAGTACACTTTATGGAACAGTGTCATGGGGTGGTTCACTGTTATTTATTTTCTTATTGTACCTGGGATTTGATGTGACATTATCTGCAATTAGTGCAGGTATTAGTATTTTTGTAGTTCGACTTTTAGCAATTCGATTTAATCTCAGCTTGCCAAAATTCAGATTTAAAACCTAATACCTTTCCTGAAATATTCCAGCGATACAATTTCAATTAAATGTTAACCAAATAATGTACTTTGAGGTTTCCCTAAGAAATCCCCTTGTGAGTAATCAATTCCAAGCTCTTTAACTTTATCTAATATTTCTTGTGAATCTACAAATTCTGCAATTGTTTCTATGCCAAGTTGTTTAGCAAAATCAACAAGTGTTATGGCTACAATTTCTGCATTATTATCTTTCAAAATATTTTGTATTATTGAACCATCGATTTTTAAATAATCAACATTAAGATGAATTAGGTGTGTGAAGTTGGAATATCCTGTTCCAAAATCATCAATAGCCACTCGACATCCAAGTTTTTTTATATCATGAATGAAATTTGAAACTTCAGTATAACTTTCGATACCTTCACTTTCAGTTAATTCTACAATGACTTTTTTAGCTACATTGTATTCATCTAATTTTGATTTGAAAAATTTAATTGTTTTTTTATTTCGAACATCTTCAACAGTAAAGTTGATTGAGATGCTGATATCGTGCTCGCCAATGGCTTGAAATGATTTTTCAATCATGATCTTTGTTAATGCAGAATATTGGCGTGTGGTTTTTGCCGCATTAAGAAAAAAGGAAGGAGGTATTATTTCTCCATCTTCATCAACCAGTCTTACTAAAGCTTCAAACTTGTTTTTTTCTTTTGTTCTATTATGTGTAATTAATTGGTAATAAGGAACAATGCGATTATCTGTAAGTGCTGCATGGAGTTTTTTTGCCCATAAAATGTTTTGATGGTGCTGCTCAGTATTTTCTCTTTCTTTTTCAAATATAATATAGTCTTTATTGTGTTCTTTTGCTTTTTGCAAGGCTTGCTCTGCTCTTGGAATAAGAAACTCCTGTTCGTTTCGACTAATTCCAGCTGTTAATGTAAGGTTTATATCAATATCACCAAGGTGGTAAATGTTATTTTGCATGTCGTTTAATAATTTTTTTATGTATTCGTCAGCATTACCTTTGCTAGCAATTTTTGATGAGAGAATGGCAAATTGGTTACCACCAGATCGATAAAGCGTATGCTTGTGATTAATAATATATTGACTTACTTTATATCCAAACGTTTTTAATAGTTTATCTCCAACATTTAAGCCATATAGATTATTTATTGATTTAAAATTATTAATATCAATAATAATCAGGCAGGATTTAGTTTGTTTTTCAATATCTTTTAATAACCTGACTCTATTTGGTAGTCCGGTAATAGAATCAGTATATTGTTCTTTTAATTGAATGTTTTTTCGTCGGGTATTTAAAATAAAACCAAATATAATAATAAGTAGAATAGATGCGAACCATAAAAGCCATTTACTTATTTCCGGGTATTGTTCTAAAAAGGGCCTGGGTTGATTAATTATTTTGGCTTGTTTTAGTAACTTATCATTTATATCTATTTTAAAACGTTTTATTTCTGGATAACTTAAAATAAATTCACTTGAGCTTTTGGCTTCTACTTTACCTTTATTATTTTTACGTACTATCTGGCTCGCAATATATGCCGCAGTTTCACCTTGAATACGGCCACTTGTTACATATCCGCCTAATACGCCTTCAAATAAATAAGCATCCTCCATGACTAATACTTTTCTACCTGTATTCGTGATTGCTTTAATTATTTTTTGTAATTTTAGAATATTATTTTCGTTATCTCGTATTCCTCCTATGGTAGTTAAAATAATGGTGCCTTCAGCCATCGAATATATCCTGGTAATTAAAGCATTTATATTGCTAAAGCTTCGATGAGTGATTTCAAATCCATTTTTTTTATGCTTTCTGTTGTTGATTATCTTTCTAATGGCTTTGTCAGTTACTCCACCATCACCTATAAAAATAATTTTATCCCCTTTTTTTGTTATCTTTTTAGCCAATGAAATTGAAGAGATAATGTCCTTATATTCAAATACGCCGGATAATGTGTAAGGAATATTTGTTTTAATATTCCGATTATTAATGCCGGAATATACGACTGGTATATTCCAATTTAATGTATTTTTATTTGAGTGAATAAAATTTAGTGCATTGTCATCGGTTACATAAATAAAATCAGGTGGATGCTTGCCGTGCTTGGAGCTGAGATAATGCAAAAAGTCTTTTTGATATTGTTTAGATGGAGTAATTCTTTTTGTGTCTAAATATTCACTTGAAAAATTTACGGTGTATTCTGGCAAGTTCTGTTTGAGTTGTCTTTTAAACGCATCATATTGTGATGATGTCCATGGATATTCTTGATGATATGAATGAACCGCTAATACATCTATCTGGTGCGCAGAATGACTCGCATTCAATGGTGAAATCAGAGGCAAAAAACATACAAGAGAATAGGTAAATGTTCGAAAAATATTGCGCATATTATTGTTATTATTATATGGGGTTATGCAAATACTACACTAATTTTAGGTCCCTACCAAAAGACCTGACTTTTTATTACATTCGCCTTATTTAGAAGCATGCACCATTCAGGTGCACCAAAATTGAGCATTTCAAATTATGATTTTTGCTTGTTTGAGTTATTCCTTTCTGTAAATATCCTAATGAAATCAAGCTATTAGCTTGTAGTTTAGCGAGTTCTTATATTCTGGCACACATGTTGCTTTATAGGATGTCAGCAATATCCGGTTATTAAAATCCGGATAATTTAGGCATAGTTGGAGCATAGGATGAAAGAGAAACTGGTTGTAATTGGCAATGGTATGGCGGGCATACGTACTGTTGAAGAATTGCTGAAAATAGACGAAGAACGCTATGATATAACAGTTTTTGGTGCGGAGCCATACGGAAATTATAACCGCATCATGCTATCGCCTGTTCTCGCGGGTGATAAAACCATTGATGAAATCATGCTCAATGATTTGCAATGGTATAAAGACAACAATGTGACTCTGCACAATGGTAAAGAAGTCACGTCTATCGACCGAGTGAATAAAAAAATCATTGCTGATGATGGCACGGAAGAATCTTATGACCGCTTATTGATCGCAACGGGGTCTGACCCCTTTATTATCCCTGTTCCGGGAAATGACCTTGAGGGTGTTATTCCATTCCGTGATATTAAAGATGTCGATACTATGGTTGCAGCGGCTAAAGAGCATAAACACGCAGTTGTTATCGGTGGTGGTTTGTTGGGTCTTGAAGCGGCAAATGGTTTAATGCAACAGGGCATGAGCGTGACGGTTGTTCATTTAATGGACAAACTGATGGAACGTCAAATGGACGGTCCTGCGGCTGCAATGTTAAAAGAATCTCTTGAAGAACGCGGTTTGCATTTCTTAATGGAAGCTTCTACGGAATCTATTATCGGTAAAAACCGGGTTGAGAAAGTTCGCTTTAAGGATGGTTCAGAAATTTATGCTGACCTGGTTGTTATGGCGGTAGGTATTAAGCCAAACATTAAATTAGCAAAAGAAGCGGGCATTCATTGTGAGCGCGGTATCGTGGTTAACGATACTTTGCAAACCTATGATCCTTCAATTTATTCCGTAGGTGAATGTGCACAACATCGTGGCATTGCTTACGGTTTAGTTGCTCCTTTATTTGAAATGGCAAAAGTATGCGCCAATCATTTAGCGAAGATGGGTATTGGTATCTACGAAGGCACCATGACCTCAACCAAGTTAAAAGTAACCGGAATTGATTTGTTTTCTGCGGGTGACTTCATTGGTGATGAAACTACGGATGAACTCGTATTCCAGGATAAAGCGCGTGGTGTATACCGCAAGATTGTTGTTAAAGATAACAAGATTCAAGGCGCAGTCATGTATGGCGATACCATTGATGGTACCTGGTACTTTGATTTGATGCGTGATGAAACAGATATTTCTGAATTCCGTGAAAACTTACTTTTTGGTCAGGCTCATTTAGGTGATTCAGGTCATGGGGACGCGATGTTAAATTATTCAGGCCGTGTTGCAGCAATGTCAGACAATGCAGAAATTTGTGGTTGTAATGGTGTGACTAAAGGTGACATCGTAAAAGCAATTACAGTAAACAAAATTTTCACGCTTGATGAAGTTCGTGCACATACTAAAGCATCAAGTTCATGTGGTTCATGTACGGGGTTGGTTGAATCATTGATGTCTCATGTGTTGGGTGGTGAATTTTCTACTGCTCCACATCTTAAGCCTATGTGTAGTTGTACAGATAAATCACATGATACAGTCCGTGATGCAATTGAAACGCAAGAATATAAATCTGTACAAACAGTGATGGAAGCCATGGAATGGAAAACACCCAACGGTTGTAGCAAATGTCGTCCGGCAATTAACTATTACTTAGTCTGCAAATTCCCTGAATTAAAATTGGATGATGCTCAGTCACGTTTCATTAATGAACGTGCTCACGCAAACATTCAAGGTGATGGTACATATTCTGTTATCCCGCGTATGTGGGGTGGGATGACTACGCCTCAAGAATTGCGTGCAGTTGCAGATGCTGCCGAAAAATTTAATCTTAAAACGGTTCATGTAACAGGTGGTCAGCGTATCGGACTTTATGGTTTGAAAAAAGAAGAGTTGCCTGAAATTTGGGATGACTTAACCAAAGCAGGTATGGTTTCTGGTCATGCCTACGGTAAAGCACTGCGTACGGTTAAAACCTGTGTTGGTAAAGAATGGTGTCGTTTTGGAACGCAAGATTCTACAGGCCTGGGTATTAAGTTAGAAAAAATGAGCTGGGGCTCATGGATGCCGCATAAATTCAAGATGGCTGCATCAGGTTGTCCACGTAACTGTGCAGAAGCAACCATTAAAGATTACGGTGTAGTTTGCGTCGATTCAGGTTATGAAATACATGTTGGTGGTAACGGTGGTATTAAGATTCGTGCAACTGACCTGTTATGCAATGTTGACACTGAAGAAGAAGTACTTGAATACAGTGCAGCTTATATCCAGTTATATCGTGAAGAAGCACATTACCTTGAACGTACAGCACCTTGGATAGAACGTATGGGCTTAGCGCACATTAAAGAAGCGTTAATTGATAATCCAGAAAAACGTAAAGAACTAGCAGAACGTTTTAACTTCTCGCAAACCTTTATGCAGGATGATCCATGGGAAGAGCGCGCTAAAGGTGTAGAAGCACATGAATTCACGCCAATCAAAGTGATTGGATAAAAAATATTTGCCACGAAGGACACGAAGAACACAAAGTTTTTTATGTGAAAATATTCTACTTGGTGTCCTTTGTGTTCTTCGTGGCTAAAATGAATTTATAAAATGGTAAAAAATTATGAGTGATTGGATTGAAGTTGGAACATTAAACGATATACCTAAATTAGGTGCGCGTGTTGTTAGTCGTGCAGAAGGGGATATTGCGGTATTCAGAACGGCAGATGATAAAGTTTTCGCATTACGTGATAAATGCCCGCATAAAGGTGGCCAATTATCTCAGGGCATTATTCATGGCGACCGAGTTGCCTGTCCTATGCATGACTGGAAAATTGGGCTTGATAACGGTATTGCTATTGCACCTGATGAAGGATGTGCCGCAAGCTTCCCGATCAAAATGGAAGGCGAAAAAATTATGTTATCTCTGACACCTAATGAAGGTTGTCCAAACAAATGATTTTTCAACGCAAAGGCGCGAAGACGCAAAGGACGCTGAGTAAAACAAAAGCATTTCTTTGCATTCTCCGTGTCTTCGCGCCTCTGCGTTAAAAGAAATAGGAATATTAGCATGCTGTTTGGTCGTAAGAAAAAAAATCCCATTAAGATCGCTGATAAAGGTGTAGTGGAGTGGAAGTATGCTGCTTGTGGATATTGCTCCACTGGCTGTTCCATTGAAGTTGGTTTAAATACAGAAGGCAAGGCAGTGTCCTCTCGTGGTGTAGCAGATGCTGATGTAAACCGAGGTAAGCTATGTTTAAAAGGTATCTTTGAACATGAGCTTTTTGAGTCTGATGGGCGAGGTATGCAACCCAAGATTCGCGAGCAATGGCATCAGCCTTGGCAGACAACTAACTGGGATAACGCCCTGGATAAAGTACATGACGAGATTGTACGCATTCAGGAAAAATATGGCCCTGACTCTTTTGCTATCATTTCTACCGGGCAAATGCTTACTGAAGAATTTTATACGCTGGGTAAGCTAACTCGCGGATTAATCGGTACTAATAACTACGATGGCAATACAACCTTGTGTATGGCTTCGGCAGTATCTGGCTACAAGCGTTCATTTGGTTCCGATGGCCCTCCTGGTTGTTATGATGATTTTGATCATACCGATTGTTTGATCGCCTGGGGTTCTAACCTACCAGAACAACATCCAATAATTTATTGGCGCATGAAAGAAGCACAGGAGAAGCGTGGTTTTACTTTAATCGTAGTTGATCCACGAGTAACCATGTTGGCGCAAAATGCGGATATACATTTACCTATTACTCCGGGAACGGATGTTGTATTACAAAACGCGTTAATGCATGTGATCCTGAAAGAGGGACTTGAAGATCAAGCCTACATAGATGCCAATACAGTAGGGATAGAAGAAGTCCGTGCCGAGGTTGAAAAATATGATCCGGTTATGGCATCGAAAATTTGTGGTATAGACGAAGACACCATCCGCAGCGTTGCTCGAACATTGGCTAATGCAGGTGCTGCAATGCAAATTTGGACCATGGGTATTAATCAATCTACTCATGGCTCTGATGGAGTAGTTGGCATTAATAATTTAGCGTTACTCACGGGTAACATCGGTAAGCCGGGTGGAACCAGTCTTTCAATCACGGGCCAGTGTAATGCAATGGGTACGCGCGAATGGTCTTCTTGTTCTGGCTTGCCTAATTATCGTCAATTAGAAGTACCTGAACACAGGGAAGAGATTGCGAAATTCTGGAATATCGATCCTGAATTTTTTCCAAAGAAACGCGGCATGTTTCAGACCGATATTTATCACGCCATTGAAACAGGACAGATTAAAGGACTGTGGTTGATCGCAACTAATCCTCTAACATCTTTACCAAATAGTGCTCGGGTACGTAAAGCAATGGAGAAGCTTGAATTTTGCGCTGTACAAGATTGTTATGAAGATACTGAAAGTGCGCAGTATGCTCATGTTTATTTACCCGCCGGTACCTGGGCAGAAAAAGAAGGTGTAATGACCAATACCGAGCGACGTATTAATTTAGTTAAGCCGATTATTAAACCACCCGGAGAAGCTAAACCTGATCTGTGGATTTTTAATCGCATGGCTGAACGATTTAATACTAAAGGCAATGTAACATTTAAGGAAAATGCGCCTGATATATTTTTGGAAATGGCTGAAATGTCTAAAGGACGTTTGGCAGATATCTCAGGTATGAGTCATGAGCTAATTGAAAAACAACGTGGCGTTCAGTGGCCATATACAGAACAACAATTGCAACAAGGTGAAACTCCACCGAGTGGGGGCAAGCGTCTTTACACAGAGGATGGAACGTTTAGTTATCCTAATGGTAAAGCCAAACTTATACCGTTACCTTTTATTGATAACAATGAAGTGCCGGATGATGAGTTTCCTATCTGGCTTAACACTGGTCGCTTAATTGAACATTGGCATGGTCGCACCAAGACCGGCAAGATTGGTAACAACAATAAGTACAGTCCTATTCCCTTTATAGAGATCAATCCAGATTTGTCAGCAGAGCTGGGTATTCAGCGTGGCGATTACGTGCGCCTGGTATCACGCCGTTCAGATGCGGTGGTTATGGTGCAACCCACGCAACGTGTACCAGTTAATATGATCTTTTTACCGTTTCATTTTCATGACTGTGCTAACCGATTGACGTTAGGTCTTCTGGATCCTCATTCACGTCAGCCTGCTTATAAACAGTCAGCGGTACGAATTGAAAATATTGCTGATCAAAAAGAAGCAGCACGATTAAGTATGGAAATGCGAAAGTTTTAAGGAAACACTATGTTTGAAGTACGCGATAATGAACCCGACTACGCTTTATTAAATGACCCAACGAGCAAGAGTCACAACTGTTACGACCATCCTGTTGATACTGTAGCGGAAGGCAATCAATTACATGGCAAGAGCCTGAAAATAAATGGCGATGATGCTGTTGGTGAAAACCCTAATCGTTATAAGCAACATGGTTTTTATTTCAACGCCGATAATTGTATTGCCTGTCATGCTTGCGAAGCAGCTTGCAGTGAAAAAAATGATAACCCGGCACATATTGCTTTTCGTTCAGTCGGCTTTATTGAAGGTGGTACTTATCCCGCTTATCAGCGTCTGAATATTTCCATGGCTTGTAATCACTGTGATAACCCTGTTTGTTTAAAAGGTTGCCCAACGCGTGCCTATACAAAATTTGCTGAGTACGGTGCTGTACTACAAGATCCGGATATCTGTTTTGGTTGTGGTTATTGCACCTGGGTTTGCCCATACAATGCACCGCAACTTGATCCAATCGAAGGCACGGTAAGTAAATGCAATATGTGTGTTGATCGACTTGAAGTTGGATTAAAGCCCGCTTGTGTCTCCGCTTGTTTAGGTAAAGCTTTAGATTTTGGTGTGATTGAAAATATTCCTGAAGGTAGAACCCAGGCCAAAACCGAGATTCCTGGTTTCCCTCGTACTGATATAACTCATCCCAATATTCGCTTCCAACAAACGCGAACTAGTCAACGAGACATGGTTCGTGTTGATAGTACCTCGGTAAAATATCATCGTGATGATAGTAATGGGAATTTTCAACCTGAGTTAGATCCTAAGAACAGTACTAAACGGGAATGGAACCTGAAAAAACTGCTTTCTTCGCATGAGAATGCACACATTATTTTCACCTTAACATCACAAGCTGTGATCGGTGCTTTTTTATTATTGATGTTTGGTGCTGACATAGGCGTGGAAAGTATCACGAACAGTTTTATAAATTCATTTCTGCCGGTGATTGCAAGCTTATTTGTTGTTTTAACGATTGGCATGATCAAGCTTAATTTACATTTAGGTAAACCACTTCGTTTTTATCGTGGTATGAATAACTGGCGTTTATCTCCACTTAGTCGAGAAATAGCCGGGGTCACTTTATTCTTTATGGGCTTTGCAGGTTATGGTTTATTTAAATCACTCGATATGTTTGGCCTATTTAACAATGTTAATGTTCTTAATGTAAATATTATAGAAGTGTTAATCGCTGCCTCAGCTGTTGCTGCAGTTCTTGGTGCTATTGTTGGTTTGTATTACATGATTAAACTTTATTTAATTCCTGCAAGACCTTATTGGAACCATTGGCAAACCGCGAGCAGTTTTGTTGCAACCGCATTGGTCTTTGGTGTAATGAGTATTGCATTTGTTGTAAGTATTACAACAGCAACATTAGAAAGCTCACTTATTCATCAAGCAGCAATAGTCGCTTTAATTGGTTTAGTGCTTGAAGCCGTCGGTTTGATTGCTCATGCGCGTAATTTGAAGAAAAGCAAAGATGAAGGTGTCGCCTCTCACTTTGAACAAACAACACGCTATGGTAAATCTTACCTGTTACGTAATATTTTATTAGCAATAAATATTGCAGCATTAACGGCAATTATTCTTTTCGGTTTAACAGGTGTTGCGGGCGCAGTCATGGGCTCACTATTGATTGCTTCGCTAATAACAAGTGCAGTTATTGGTCGCGCATTATTTTATGTGCTGGTTATACCAACCACTATGCCGGGCGCTTTCTTCTGGCGCAATAAAGGTTTTGAAGAACACGCTCGTGAAACCGGTTTAGCTAATATGCATCAAGTCGGCGTAGTGCCTGATAATCATTAAATCGTAGGTTGGTTCAAGGAGTAAAACGACGGAACCAACAAAATCATGTTGGCTCCACTGCGCTTGACCAACCTACAAATAAATCGTTAAGAGAAAAACATTATGTATCCAAATATGAAAATTAAAACCGTAATGGTAGATGATAAAGAAATTCAAACTTGCGGAGAAGGCTATATTGTAAATCGCGATCAATGGACTGAAGGTTTTGCGCTGGCTCAGGCAGAAGCAGAAGGGCTTGAGTTAACCGAAGAGCATTGGGATGTGGTTAGGTTCTTACGCGACTTCTATGAACTCCATGGAGCTCAGGCAGAAGTACGCAAAATGATAAAACATTTTAAACAAGAATGGGATAAAGAACGCGGCAACAGCAAATATTTACATAAGATTTTCCCCCGTGGCGGCCCACAAAAACAGGGTAATCGCTTAGCAGGTTTGTTACGCACCAAAGGTGAACACTAGTTTTTGATTTTTGAGCTAGGCTCTTCAGGCTTATGATACTTTAATAATGAAATCATATATCTAATTCTATTTATTGTTGTTAGACATAACCAACAAGCTAAGGGATTACCCTTGCTTCACTTCAAAATTTAACCTTATGCCTTCAAAATTGACACAATATGTGTTTTTTCTATTTGTTTAGAAAATATTGTTTTTGTGGCATTACGCTGGTATTTAACAATTTATTTTTTAGTTCTTCACTTTTTATTTTAATAGTCTATTATTGATACTAATACAGAATCAGGATGAAAAGTCTTATTAAGTAACTGGATATAAGGTTTATATTAATCATAAAAAGGAGACGTTAATGACAGAATTGTTGTGGCATGATTTTTTTAAAATTGGCATTGATTTTATTGATGACGATCATAAGGGATTATTAAAAATAATGCAGGAGATTAAATCAACAATTAAAGAGTGTGATTATAAAAAACGTACATCATTACTTGCTTTACTATTAAAAGAGGCGGAAGAACATTTCTCAAGAGAAGAAAATTTTTTGTCAGAAGTGAATTTTCCGGGTCAGGAAAAGCATAAAATGTATCACAAAGAGTTATTAATAAAAGCTGATGCCACTAAACGATTATGCGAAGGGGTTGAGTCAGAGGACGATATGGTAAAATGTTTTGATGGTATGTTTGAATTTTTGATTGACGATATATTAAGAGGAGATATTAAATTTAAATCTTATCTTGAGTATGAAGGTTATATAAAAAAAACAAGTTGATGTAATTGGAAACAGGCTATCTGGAAATACAGTTTGGGTTTGAAATGGAGGATAGTCCTGTTTATTAAAAAATAAAACCACGTCCTTAGGGCGTGGAGCGGGTTCACGGCTCTTGCCTGTAAATAAGAAATTATATTATATGTACAGGTTTAATTTGTAGGATGGATCAAGGAACAACGTGACGGATCCATCATTTTTAGCCTTTTTGTTCATTCCGTCACTAGAGTCCTGAGCGCAGCGAAGAAGTGCTGAATGAAACGTGCTGCGGTTCTACAGTGCTCCTTGAACTCACCTACAGAGGATGAGCGGTTTTATACACCCTTATAGGGTGAGATCAAAACCACGTTCTTAGAACGTGGATTTTTACTTTAGTCTGTTTTCTACTATAGTTAAGATAAAAGAGCTGTCTAAATGTCGGATGAAAAACTTCTCCAACAAAAATTAACTGTTATTGATAAGCAGGATTATGCTAACTACCAATCTCTATTAGGTAGTTATGATTTCTCTTTGTTTAAGTTGATTGTTCAACAGATTCCTAAAGATCCTTATGCTCCACCATATACAGGTATTTATCGTATCCAGGTTCAACGTAGTGATGATCGCATAATTAATTATAATATTAATTCTAAAGTGCAACTGGTTGCCTTTGCAGATTATCTGGCAAGAGTTTTTTATGATGCCTGTGAAAGAATTTCTAAAGGAGTTCGTGGTACAGGTTTTAGCGGTCTTATTACTCTTAATCAACCTGGCCAGGCAATTTTAGAGCGAAACAATGTAGTTATTAATGATGAGCTTATTGAAGTACGTTGTTTTATCGGGCTTCCCGGAGAAGGTCGGATAGCCACTGCGGATATAGCTGAGCACATGCTTTTAACAGAACTTCCTGAAATTGTTGAAGCCTCTTTATTAAAAAAAAATATTGATTTTGTTGCTTTGCAAAAACACATTGAAACGGCAGAAGATGCAGACTATCTTCGTAACAAACTTGATTCTCTGGGCTTAATTGCATTTATTGCTAATGATTCTATTTTACCACGGGAAAGTGGTCGTAGTGATAAACCTATGTCTGATAAACGGAGAGTAATACCTTTTACGGCACCCGAAAGTTTAAGTCTGGAAATCGAGTTACCTCATGCAGGCTGTGTAAGAGGATTGGTTATTAAAAAAGGTGTTACCTTAATTGCCGGTGGTGGTTATCACGGTAAATCAACCTTACTGAATACTTTAGAAACGGGAATTTATAATCATGTTTCTGGTGATGGCAGAGAGTATTGTGTTTCAAGTAATAAGACGGCAAAAGTAAGAGCTTATAGTGGCCGTCGAGTTATTAAGACAGACATTTCACCATTTATTAATAATCTTCCCTTTGAGCAGGATACAATATCTTTTTCTACCGCAAATGCCAGTGGTAGCACATCGCAAGCCGTTAATATTGTAGAAGCTATAGAAATCGGCGCAGAAATTCTATTAATGGATGAAGACACCTGCGCGACTAATTTTATGATCCGCGACAGTAAGATGCAGCAGTTAGTTAATAAATCTGATGAACCTATAACGGCCTTTATTGACAAGGTAAAACAACTTTACCGGGAAAAAGGTATTTCGACGATTTTAGTTTTAGGTGGGGTTGGAGATTATTTTGATGTCTCTGATCAGGTTATACAAATGATTAATTATCAACCGTTTGATGTAACTGACAGGGCACATCAAATTGCTGCTGACTCGCCAACTAAACGTTTGTTTGAAAGCGAAGAGATTCCTCTTCATATCCATGAACGTATTCCGTTAGCGAACAGTATTGTTCCAGTTAATGAGCACGGAAAATTTTCTATTTATGCGAAAGAGGTGCACCGTCTCTATTTTGGTAGAAATGTTATCGACCTTACCGATGTAGAACAATTGATTGAGCTATCTCAAACAAAAGCGATAGGCTACGCCATTGAATATGCAAAAAAATACATGGACAACAAAAAAACATTACGCGATGTAATTGAACAGGTTGTCTTTGATATAGAAGACAAAGGACTTGATGTCATCAGCGATAAGATTTCAGGGCATTTTGCTATGTTCAGAACATTTGAACTTGCTTTCGCCATGAATCGACTTGGAGATTTCGATGTAATGCAAAAAAGGTGAACATTATCTGAAAAATAAACATTTGGAATGTGCACTAGTAGGGGGGGATCAAGCGAAGCGGATCCACCATAAACAATAAATGTTGGATCTGTCGTTTTACTCCTTGATTCAACCTACATGTCAAAGAGGATTAGAGTTCAAAGTCCTTAGGTACTCTGTAAATTCTTCACCAATTTCAGGATGCTTCATTCCTAATTCTACATTTGCCTGTAAATAACCCAATTTACTGCCACAGTCATAACGAATGCCATCAAATGGATAGGCATATACTTTTTCGTCGACTAATAAATCAGCAATGGCATCAGTTAATTGAATTTCATTACCGGCACCTTTTTGTGTTTTTTCCAGGAAATGAAAAATACGAGAGTTAAGAATATAACGTCCGACAACAGCTAAGGTTGATGGTGCATCGGCAGGTTCTGGTTTTTCCACAATACCGGTTATAAAGCCTTCGTTGTTGGCATTGTTTTCCAGACTGACAATACCATATTTATCGGTTTCATCTTTTTCGACTTGTTGTACCGCTAAAATACTGGCGTTATATTGTTCGTATGATTCAACCATTTGCTGAATACAACCATTACCAGCATTATCGATTAAGTCATCAGCGAGAATAACTGCAAAAGGTTCATCACCCACCACAGGTTTTGCACATAAAACAGCATGGCCTAAGCCTAATGCTTCAGCCTGACGTATATAAATGCATGTAACGTGTGGTGGCACGATATCTTTTATGAGTTGTAATAACTTATCTTTACCCTTGGCTTCGAGTTCAGCTTCAAGTTCATAGGCTTTATCAAAATGGTCGGGGATAGAACGTTTATTGCGTCCGGTGACAAAAATAAGATCTTCAATTCCTGCTGCAACTGCTTCTTCAACCGCATATTGTATTAAGGGCTTATCAACAACAGGTAACATTTCTTTTGGGCTGGCTTTTGTTGCGGGTAAGAAACGTGTTCCTAAACCTGCCACAGGGAAAACTGCTTTTCTTATTTTTGTCATTTGAAGAAGAACCTGTTGTTTATTAATGAGGCTAGTTTAGCATGAGAATAAACTATATATAAACAGGTTCTTATGTAGGTCGGGCTTTACCTACATGGACGTATTAGGCAGGACGCCTGTAAGTACGAGCCCAGGGATGGGTGAAGGTACGACTCCAAGGATGGAGGAGCTAGAATTGTGCCGGGAGCAACAATCGAGAATAATGCAGGACGATTCCATGG
>JAGLTQ010000030.1 GCA_023135195.1 Gammaproteobacteria bacterium
AAAACCAGCTCACGTTCATCAACAACAAAAATTGACATTAAGCCGCCAATTAAAAGAACAACTGCGGCAATTAGGCCTGTAGTTTTTATATCAAACATGATTAACGACCCTCCCGGCCACGTAAAAGATCACGTGAACGTGATGTACTGTTATTGTCTGTTGAGCCCGGTAAAGATTGCTTCATGTTTTGTAAATCTTCCAAGCTGATAGATGAACCTTGACGAGACTGCAAACGATCTAATGGTAAGTACATCAGGTTATTGCCTTTCTTCACATCAATCATCACCTTGTTACTATTACCTAAAACAGATTCCATTGCTTCCAGATAGAGACGTTCACGAGTGACCGCAGGTGCTTTTTTATATTCTGTTAAAACTTTAATGAAACGTTGAGTTTCACCCGTTGCTTTTGCAATAATCTCATCCCGATATGCTTCTGATTCTGATTTCATTCGAGCTGCTTTACCACGTGCTTTTGGTAAAATATCATTTGAGTACGCTTCGGCTTCATTCACTAAACGCTCTTTATCTTCTCGCGCTTTAATTGCATCGTTAAAGGCATGTTGTACTTGTTCAGGAGGCTGAGCATTTTGCATATTTACATTGGTTACAATTAAACCTGTTTTGTAACTATCCAAAATAGTTTGCATTAACTTCTTTGTCTCCGCAGCAACTTCAACACGACCATCTTTAATAACAAAATCCATTTTATTTTTACCAACAATTTCACGCATCGCCGTTTCTGTCACCTGGCGTAACGTTGTATCGGGATCTCTTACATTAAAGATGTACTCTTTTGCACTGCTCACTTTGTATTGAACTTCAAATTGAATATCAACAATATTTTCGTCTTGTGTCAGCATTAATGATTCATGTGAAATGGCACCAATATTGACACTACGCACACGATCAACCTCAACCATTTCAACTTTCTCAATAAAACGAGGGAACCAATGCGGGCCTGGCTCAGTAATGCGGTCAAAAGCACCGACACGTAAAACAACACCTTGTCGACCTTCATCTACGATATAAATACCGGATAAACCCCAAAGAACAAACAAAATAGCGGCAATAAAGCCGAGGCCTTTTGTACCACCTACAGAGCCGCTACCACCGCCAGATTTTCCGCCTTTACCACCAAATATGCTGGTCACTTTCTCATTTAGTTTTTTGAATACTTCATCTAAATCGGGTGGGCCATCCTGCTTATTTTTGTTTCCCCAGGGATCTTTCGACCCATTACCGCCGCCACCAGGCTCATTCCATGCCATTTCTTGATTTGGCTGGTTCATTTTTGATAACTCTTCTTTCGACATTTTTATGCTCGTCTATTTGCTTTAAATTAGGTTAATTGTATGTGTCACACAAAGGGTGACATTCTATTGGGCTTGGGCTTCAGTCGCAAGCTGATGAGAAGAATGATTATTCACAATATATTGATCAACAGCTTCATATTTGACCAAATTATCCCAATCAGCACGTCGTAAAGTGACATCCATCATCCAGCCACCCGTTTCCTGAGCTTTATCTTCATTGACCGCGCCCGCTTCAAATAAACGCGCGTGTAATTTTCCTGCGGTTGCCGGTAATGAAAGGGTGTGGTGAATCATATCTGTATTCACCCGTTCGGCCAGTGCTTCATGGAGTAAATCCAGCCCCTCTCCTGTTAAGGCAGAGACCCAGACTCGTATTGGTATGCCTGCTTCATCCCGATCAATACGGGGAGAAACGCCATCCAGTAAATCAATTTTGTTATATACCAACAATTGTGGCCGATTTTCAGCGCCAATTTCATTCAGAACCAGGTTAACCTGATCCATGTTGTCTTCTCTTTCATCACTTGAGGCATCAACCACATGCAGCAATAAATCGGCATCCTGTGTTTCTTTTAATGTCGAACGAAAAGCCGCTACCAGATCATGTGGTAACTGACGAATAAATCCTACCGTATCGGCCAATACCACGGGGAAGCCCGCTGGTAATTTAATGCGTCTCAGTGTTGGATCCAGCGTTGCAAAAAGCTTATCTGCCGCATAAACCTTGGCATTTGTTAAATTGTTAAATAAGGTCGATTTGCCTGCATTGGTGTAACCCACTAAAGAAATAGTTGGGATTTCTGCTTTTTTACGCGCGCGTCGTCCTTGTTCACGTTGTCGCTGTACCTTTTCTAAACGCTGTTTCAAAGTACGAATTCGATGACCAATTAACTGGCGATCTGTTTCCAACTGGGTTTCACCCGGGCCACGTAAGCCAATACCGCCCTTTTGCCTTTCAAGATGAGACCAGCCACGCACTAAACGGGTTGATAAGTGGCGTAATTGCGCCAGTTCCACTTGAAGCTGGCCTTCATGGCTACGTGCACGCTGGGCAAAAATATCTAAAATAAGACCAGTACGATCTAGCACCTGACATTCAAGCAGGGCTTCGAGATTTCGTTCCTGAACGGGAGATAAATTATGGTCAAATAACACCACATCGGCTTCATTTTCCAGCACAGCCTCACGAATTTCTTCTGCTTTACCTGTGCCAACAAAATATCGCGGATGCGGCACAGTACGTGAACCTGTTACAATAGCAACAGGTTCAGCACCAGAAGAAACGGCCAGTTCCTTAAATTCTTCGAGAGATTCTTTATCAAACCCGGTATGTAAATTAAGGTGAACCAGAATCGCGCGTTCACCCCCTTGAGGACGTTCAAACAAACAAAATACCCTCTAAAGATACCAATAAAACATTAGAACAGTTAAACATTGCCACCCTGACTTTCCGAACCTTTAGTACTAGAATCTTTAGTACCAGCACCTTCTTCGGGAGTAATAGGCATTTTTATATTACGAGCTGGAACGACAGTTGAAATTGCGTGTTTATAAACCATCTGGCTGACGGTATTACGCAACAACACGACAAACTGATCAAATGATTCAATCTGGCCCTGAAGTTTAATACCGTTGATCAGGAAGATAGATACAGGAATACGTTCTTTACGCAAGGCATTAAGAAATGGATCTTGCAGAGATTGGCCTCTACTCATAATTATTATCTCCAAATATTTGTTGAGACCTTTGCACGAATGCTACGAAGTCAGATAACTGCGTTAAAAATCAACTCAAAATGCTCATTTACTACGTGTAAATTCCGCTTTTTCGTCAATTTTTGCCTTGTTCTCTAACTTCTCGCTATCCGTGCAAAGGTCCCTTCTTGTTGTTATTATTGATAGGTGAAGTCAAACAATCCCACACTATCTCTAACACACGCTGTAACATCGTTGACCAAAAAGTCGTCTAACGACCGCTAACAAAAACTGTCCGCTACTAGTTACTTACTAGATAGGTACGTTTGAACCGTTTTCAAGACATCTTCCTGAATTTGTTGTATCGAAATCTGACTCGAATCATATGCGAGCAAGTCTTTTTCCGAACGCAACCAGGTAAATTGTCTTTTCGCCAGCTGGCGTGTGGCAATGACACCTTTTTCTTCCATCTCAGTATAGTCTATTCTCTCAAGAAGATAGTTCCATACCTGACGATATCCCACCGCTCTAATGGCAGGTAAATCCTCATTTAAATCCCCTCTATCTTGTAATGTTTTTACTTCTTCGATTAAACCCAGCTCCAGCATTTTCTTAAAGCGTTTTTCAATTCGTTGATGTAAAACAGCACGATCAGAAGGCATCAGCGCGAGTTTGAGTACATTATAGGGTAAAGGTTCTGCTTGTTGTTCTTTTTGTAGCTGGCTCATGGGTTTACCCGTAATTTCATAGACTTCCAGGGCGCGTCCAATTCGCTGTGGATCGTTGGGATGAATACGTGCTCCCGCTTCAGGATCAACTTCAGTGAGTCGTTGGTGCATTTTTTCCCAACCCATTTCTGCCGCTTGTTGTTCAAGTTTCTGTCGAACGGCTTCATCTGAAGCCGGTAATTCCGATAAGCCTTGTAACAAGGCTCGAAAATACAACATGGTGCCGCCCACCAATAAAGGGATACGACCCGCAGCAGTAATTTCTGCCATTTCTTTTAATGCATCATTTCGAAACCTGGCCGCAGAATAGACTTCTAATGGATCAACCACATCAATTAAACGATGGGGTGCTTTTGCTAACTCTTCATCACTCGGCTTAGCTGAACCAATATTCAAACCACGGTAAACCATGGCGGAATCAACACTTATAATATCGACAGAGAAATGTTCCATTAAAAAAATTGCGAGATCTGTTTTACCTGAGGCGGTCGGCCCCATTAAGGTTATTGCTTTTGGTAAGGATGATGACATTTGTTTTTTATAACCTATGTTTTCACAATTCTGCTAGCTCATCATTCCGGCGTGCCTTTAGCCGGAATCTAAAGGATTTAAAACTGGATTCCGGCTTAAACAATGCCTGAATGACGCTGGCGTATATTTTTATATACCCAATTTAATATACCCTGTCATTGCGAAGGAACGATAGTGACTGTGGCAATCTCATGATATAAAGCATTTTTCTAAAGATTGCCACGCTTCGCTCGCAATGACAGCATATGATGCTGTCACTTAAACCAACCTGCTAAATCATTATCTGAAATTTGATGATAACAATTTTCGAACATAGCTAAGCCACACTCTTCTAACTCCCGTAACAAGGTATTCCAATCCGTTGGGTTATTACTAAAATCATCATTAACAATAATTTTAATGAGTGCGCGAACAAAGTCTGCTTCACTATTTAAGACATCATTAATAAACTGCTCAATACTTAGCTTTATATCTGTTGCGTTTAACATGGCAGGCACTTGTCGTACCATTATTTCATTTTCACCCAACACGGCTAACTCAAAACCAAGTTGATGCAAGTCATCTTTGTTTTTATCTAACCAATTCTGCACATTTACTTTCAAACTAATGCTAAACGGAATAAGAATAGGCTTTGAAATTAGCTCACTTTGAGTCGCCAAAGAATTTTCAATTTGTTGCTGAACTAAAATTTCCCTGCTTTGTTTCAACTGTATTACTAATAAACCTTGCTGATTTTGCGCTAATAAATAATTGTTTTTCAACTTGGCAATTGCAATGCCTAATGGTTTACTTATATCATCTTTATTCGTTAAGTTTTGATAAGGTGAAGATGAATAGGCGGCAGAAGCTTCCGAAACATGAGTATGCTGTGATGGGAAAGCACTAGAATTAAATGAAGTCGAATATGTATGTGCATTAAATTCTTTGCCTGTAGTTTTAAAATCATCTCCTGACTTAACAACAACTTCTTGTGCTAAAGCTTCACGTAAACTATAAAATAAAAAATCATGAATTAATCGACCTTGTCGGAAACGCACTTCATGTTTTGTCGGATGCACATTAACATCCACTTGTTCAGCATCCATTTCAAGATGTAATACATATACAGGAAATCGGCCCGGGTAAAGTGTTTCTTGAAATGCCTGACGTACTGCATGCGTAATCACTTTATCTCGAATCATACGACCATTAACAAAAAAGTATTGCATGTCCGACTGGCTACGCGAATATTCTCCAGTGGCCAACCAACCTGTTAATTTTAAACCTGCATTCTCAAAATCAAGTTGTACCGCGGCTTGAATAAACTCTTTATTAATTAAACGCGTTAAACGTTGAAGTTTATTTTCATCTGATGTTGCGACAGGCAAAGAAAATACCTGACGTTGATTATGTTTAAAATTTAAGGCCACATCAAAACGAGATAAAGCAATGCGTTTAACGACATCTTCAACATGTCGGTATTCTGTGCGATCCGCTTTTAAAAATTTACGTCTTGCCGGCGTATTATGGAAAAGATTATTTACTTCAACCGTGGTGCCTTGTGGATGAGATGCGGGAGCCAAATCAAACTCACCTTCTTTATATTTAATACTCCACGCCATATCCTGATAATGCGACGTTAAATTGAGTTCACTGACCGAGGCAATACTGGCAAGTGCTTCACCACGAAACCCCATACTCTCGATATGAATAAGATCATCTAAGGAACGAATTTTACTGGTTGCATGAGGACTTAATGCCAACGCTAATTCATCTTGCGGAATACCAGAACCATTGTCCCGAATACGAATGAGTTGCGTACCACCGGCTTGAATATCGATATCAATTTGCGTAGCACCGGCATCTAAACTATTTTCTAAAAGTTCTTTGATCACCGAAGCAGGACGCTCAACAACTTCACCCGCAGCAATTTGATTTGCAAGTTGGGTTGATAACTGGTGAATAGATTGTCTGGATTTAGTAATTGCATGCATACTTCAAGCTTACAGGAAGAAGTACTACAGCAAAATAAGAACAATGAAAATTTAGCCACGAAGAACAAACATAAAGATTAAACCACGGGGGGCACAGGGAAAGAAAATTGTTTATTTATAATCTATATTAATGAATGGTTCTCCCTGTGCCCCCCGTGCTCCCCGTGGTTATATCTTTTAAATCTTTGAGTTCTTCATGGCTATATCTAGATCAAATAGCAGGAATTCGCAGTGTTTTTCCAATACGCAAATTGTCATTACGTAAGTTATTCGCGCCACGGATGCTTGCCAATGTCACTTCATAACGTTGTGCTATGCCACTCAATGTTTCACCGCGAGCAATACGATGTTTACGATCACGTACAGCAAGCAACGTACCTGGTATTGGATTAGATTTGAAATAGGCTCGCGTTCCTTTAAAAATCGCTTTTGCCAGGGCACGTTGATGTTTTCTTGTGCGTAACTTACGTTCTTCACTGCGATTTGAAATGAAGGCGGTTTCAATGAGTATCGCTGGACGCCCGGCTTTTAAAACTGCAAAACCTGCCTGTTCTACGGTTTTTTTGTGCAAATGATTAACACCCTTTAAACCCGACAATACTTTACTGGCAATTTGATGGCTATCTTCCAGCGTTGAGTTTTTTACCATGTCGGCTAATACCATATTCAGCAAATCATCATTGGTACTCGCAACACCACCATTTAAATCTGCACTGTTTTCGCTGTCTGCCAGGTAACTGGCTAAATCTGAACTGGCACCACGCTCCGATAAAATAAAGACGGAGGTTCCACGTGCTTTACCATTTTTAAAGGCATCCGCGTGAATGGAAATAAACAAATCAGCTTTTGCGATTTGTGCTTTTTTCACTCTCTGTTTTAAACCAATATAATAATCGCCAGTCCGAATCATAAGAGGCTTCATACCCCGTTCACGTTTAATGAGTTTTTCGAGTTCTTTTGCTATTTTCAAAACAACATCTTTTTCGCGGGTACCACGTTGACCAATCGCACCAGGATCTTCACCACCGTGACCGGCATCAATCGCAATAATTAAATCTCTAGCCGTTTTTTTTGTTTTATAAACAGGTCTTTTAACAACAACCTTTTTACTTTTTTGTGCATCAAAAATATCAACAACTAAACGATGGCCAAAAGCCCCATGAGGCTTTAATACAAAACTTTTTGGCTTAACGGCATTTTTTAAATCTAGTACAACACGCAAGCCATTTTTGCCTCGTTTGGCATAACGCAGACCTTTAATACGGGATTCATTATAAGTCGCAGACGGTAATGCCCCTCTGACTTTCGTATTTTTAAGATCAATAACAATTCGGTTAGGGTTACTTAATACAAATAGACTGTGTTCAACGGGAGCGTTAAGGTCAAAAACAAGACGAGTGTTATCCGGCGCAGGCCACATACGTAAGCCACGAACTTCAGCCGCAGCCAAAATATTCGGCAACAATGTTACGACCAAGCTAAAAAATAGTATTAAACGAGACTGTTTAGTAAACACTTGGATACCCCTTTACCCATGTATATCATTAATAATGGATAAAAAACGTACCATAATCAAGTGTTTTTCTATATATTTTATATAGATAGAGGGTTTATCTCGACTGAATCGAGAAAAAATCAAAAAATTTCAACGCAAAGACGCGAAGGACGCAGAGTTTTAATTTTTGTAGGTTCGACTTCAGTCGAACGCGGTATTGGCAAAGGAGCCTTTGTTGTCGTTAAAAACATATAGAAAAACGTGTTTTCAAAAAGATTTTCCTTTGTGTTCTTTGGCCTCTGCGTTGGATCCGCTACGCTTGATCCAACCTACAAAAAGCCATATAGCACTTTAAGTTATCTTATTTTTTCTTAGCGACCTTTGCGTCTTTGCGTCTTTGCGTTGAGATCTTTTGATCTTAATCTTTTGAGGTTAATGCTTTTCCCAGTGCTTCAAAATATTTTCACGTAGCTGCTTGCCTTTTTCTGTGTGGCTTTGCAATCCCACTTTCCTTCCATCTATTTGATATTTAAGCCTTATTTCTAAATCAGACTCTGCTAACCACCCTTCTCCCCTTTGTGGCCACTCAATTAAACAGACTGTATCTGCTGAAAAATAGTCCCGGCCACCAAGGTATTCCAGCTCTTCAGGATCGCCTAAGCGATAAAGATCAAAATGATAGACATGGTTAAGAGCATTAGGATTATTCTTTGATGATGCCAGCTCATAATCCTCAACCAGAGTATAGGTTGGGCTTTTAACTTTGGCTTTAGGTAGAAATGACTGAATGAATCCACGTACTAAGGTTGTTTTACCCGCCCCCAAATCACCGTACAGGTAAATATTCAGACCGGCAGGACAATATTTAGCGAGCGTTTGACCAAACGCAATCGTAGCTTGTTCATCCGCGAGAAAAATAGACATAAGCTACTTGATAATTAAGGTAAGTTGATCAGACGACGTATCGATGGCATGAGGTCACTGGCAAGTAAACCTCGCTCCCCCGCACCTTTCGCGGCAGCATCCCCTGCAGCGGAATGTAAGTACACACCCACTTTAGCTGCTTCAGCCAAAGAAAAACCTTGTGCTAACAGGCTTACAATTATTCCTGTCAGAACATCTCCCATACCGCCACTTGCCATGCCGGGATTTCCTTGATCACATAAATAAGTAGTGCCTTCAGAATAAACTAAACTGCCGTTTCCTTTTAATACAACCGTCGCACCAAATTTTTCAGCCAGTTGTTTCACGGCACTGAAGCGATTTGCCTGAACTTCCTCAACTGAGATATCCAGCAAGCGGGCGGCTTCACCCGGATGGGGGGTTAAGATCCAGTTATCATGTTGCAGGGGTTCAATGGCTAACATATTGAGCCCATCTGCATCGACTACTAGTGGTTTTTTACTATTAATTGCAGCGGTAAATAATGTGGCAGCCCATTCACTTTGTCCTAAACCCGTGCCAATCGCAATAACGCTAGATTTCTCAATAAGGAATTTAATTTCACTTTCCCGCTCAGCTGGATAACTCATGATTTCTGGTCGAACACTGCTAATCACGGAAGCATGCGCATAACGCGTGGCTAAACTCACTAAACCTGCCCCCGTTCTTAATGCCGCTTCACACGTTAAACGAGCCGCACCACTCATACCAATATCACCACCAATCACAAGTACATGGCCGTATAAACCTTTATGCGACGCTTTAATACGCTTTTCAAATAAAGGTGAAGGGATATTCAGACGCTTTACTGAAGAAGAAACTTTGTGAGCAACACCAGAAGGAATTTGTAAATCATCAAAAATAAGCTCACCACAACAATCCGGCCCTTTAGCGGTTAATAAGCCCTGATTTAAGCCGATGAAAGATACTGTTACATCAGCCATCACCACATCACCTTCAACACTTCCTGTATCGGCCAGCAATCCCGAAGGAATGTCCAATGATAATATCGGAGTACCATGCTGATTTATTGCGCTAATGGCATATTCCGCATCACCGCTAATAGCCCCTTTTAAACCAGTACCAAAAATAGCATCTACCACTAAATCGGCTAAAGGTAACTTTCCGTTACCGTAAACCTGAGTATTAACACCGCAACCTTCTAATCGTTGTTTTGCTGCCAGTGCATCACCTTTGATTTTATTACTATCACCAACAACCAGAACTTCAACCTGATGCCCTTGTTCATAAGCTAAACGTGCGACAACAAAGCCATCACCCGCATTGTTTCCTGTGCCACAAACAATGCAGAGTATTTTTGCGTCGGGCCAGTGCTCCTTTAATAAATCAAAAGCCACCGTACCGGCACGTTCCATGAGGACGGTACCTGAGACTTCAAATTCCTCAATAGTGACCCGGTCGAGTTCGCGAGTTTGTTCTGCGGTATATAAATTGTTTGGTAGTTGCTTCATGCGCGTTATCATAGCCTGTATGAGTGAAATTCAGAACCAGTCCAGTTCATATAATGATGAACAACTTGCCACATTAGCGCAACAAATCAAAACTTGGGGCAAAGAACTGGGCTTTCAGGAAATTGCAATTGCCGATACCCGGCTAAACCAGGCCGAAGAAACATTAACAGACTGGCTTGAACAAGGCTGCCACGGTGATATGGAATGGATGGCACATCATGGTACAAAACGCACTCGTCCCGCTGAGCTTGTTACAGGCACACACCGAATTATAATTGGCCGCATGGATTACTGGCCACCCGATATTGTAAAAGCGGAATCTATTCTCGCCGATTCAGGCAAGGCCTATATTTCTCGCTACGCTCTGGGGCGTGATTATCATAAAGTTTTACGTAAACGTTTACAGCAGCTATCAAATAAAATTGAAAATGAAATTGGTTCTTTTGGTTATCGTGTTTTTGTCGATAGCGCACCGGTAATGGAAAAACCTCTTGCTGAAAAAGCCGGCCTGGGTTGGGTTGGTAAACACAGTAACTTATTAAACAAAGATGCCGGCTCGTGGTTTTTTCTTGGTGAAATTTATACTGACCTGCCTTTACCTGTTGATAGCCCCGTTGAACAACACTGTGGTACTTGCCAAACCTGTATCGATGTTTGCCCTACCAAAGCGATCACTCAACCTTATGTTGTTGATGCACGCTTGTGCATTTCATACCTCACCATTGAATTAAAAGGTGCGATACCGGTAGAGCTTCGGCCATTAATGGGGAATCGTATATATGGCTGTGATGACTGCCAGCTTTGTTGCCCATGGAATCGTTTTGCCACAGACACACCTGAAACAGACTTTATGCCGCGACATCATTTAGATGATGTTACTTTGCTTGAACTGTTTAACTGGGATGAAGAAACCTTTCTCGCTAAAACTGAAGGCACGGCTATTAGACGAATTGGTCATGAACGCTGGTTAAGAAATATTGCAGTGGCATTAGGTAATGCCATGATAGATAAAAAGCCAAATAAAAAGATTATTGATTCACTAAAAGAAAAGCGGAATCATGATTCCGCTATAATAAAAGAACATATCGAATGGGCATTGCTACAACATAAAGAATAAATCTTTATGCTGTTTCATCAATAAATCGACCCAGGGTATCATTTTCAACTTGCACAACATTAGCAGTAACAGCAACTTGCGTATCAGCATCCTGTAGTTTTAGTAATGGTGCAATTGCATCCCTAACACTATCTGAACCTGTCGTTAACTTTGCTACTTCACCGGCTGCCGAACGTGCTTTATTCACACCAACCTGTAGACCGGATAAAGCAGACGTTAATGATGTTGTCATATCTGTATTCATAGCCAAACCTCGTTAATAAAAGAGCTAGTCCCTCTCATCTTTTCTGTCTTTCTTTTTGCGATTATTCTTTTTCTCATCGATTTGATCATTGCCATTATTCTTGTATTTTTCTTTATTTCTATACTTATCTTTATTTCTGTAGCTGTCCTTACTATTGTATCTGTCATTATTTCTGTCGCTATCCTTGCGCTTGTATCTGTCACTATTCCTGTCGCTATCTTTGCGATTGTATCTTTCTTCCTTTCTGTAATTATCGTTACTGCGATATCTGTCACCTTTGTTACGATATGTTTTATCCTGATACCGGTAATCTTTTTTATATCCGTTTTTATAATCACGATTGCTCTTATAATCTTTTCGATACTTATATTTTCTTTTATACTTGGTGTTTCTATATTTGTTTTTATAGTACTTATGTTTCAAATAAGGACGATCAGCTTCCATCTCAATTTCAACATAACCACGATTTAAACGACTACGTAAATAAAGGGGTAAATTGATAGAGAAGGACCAATGACCTCCATTGTCCAAATAGAAATACATGTTACGGCCGGTATCGAAATAAATATCGGCATAAGGATAATACTGATAACGATGAAAATTGCTACGGTGTCCGTATGCCGGCGCATGAGATGGAACATGATCGTTATAAGAATAACCGCCATCTACAATGACACCACCACCGTAGTAACGGCAGCCTGAGAATAAAAATAAACTTAGCAGGGAGAGTAATGCAATTTTCTTCATAACTTTAACTATCCTTCAAATCATCTATAAACTTAATTCTGAAACACCTCTATTCACATCTCAGCGAACAGCTAGCCGTGCAATTATACTGACATATACGAACACCATTATATATCGGCGCCATCCAGTATAAATATTAGTAATAAATGCCTTCTTTACCAATTTATACGGGGTTATTTCGCTATAATCCAATAAAATCTGCAAAATGTCGAAAATATGCCAACAAACACACAAAATATTACTGCTGTTATTCTTGCCGGTGGACAGGGTTCCCGGCTAGGAGGTCTGGATAAAGGACTGATAAAACTCAAGAAAGTTCCGCTGGTAAAACACCTGATTGATCGTATTCAACCACAAGTATCCGAAATTATTATTAGCGCGAATCGTAATTTAAAAAATTACAGCGACTATGGCTTTGCGGTTTATGAAGATGACATTGAAGGTTATGCCGGTCCACTCGCAGGCATCTTAAAGGCTCTGCAACATTGTGAAAACGAATGGTTACAAATAGTACCTGCTGATTGCCCCTTTATTCCTCACGATCTTGTTCAACGTTTAAGTAAAAACAGCAAGAATAATAAAATTATTATTCCACACGATGGTAAATTCTTACATCCTACTTTTGCCTTAATTCACAAAAGTCTAACCACCTCTTTAGATAACTTTATACAACAAGGCGAACGGAAAGCCCGTGTTTGGATGCAACAGCAAACCCATTTTATTGTTGATTTTTCCGATCAAGCTGATGCATTTATTAATATAAATACCGAAGACGAACTTAAACATGCTGAACAACATTTTGAAGCATTTATGGCATAATACCCGCTCTTCATTTTACTGAGTTTAACTAAATAGAGTTTACCCTATGAACAAATCAATCCCCGTTTCTTCTGCTTGTGATAAACCACAAAAACAAACACTCTGGCTTAATGTTAATGAAGCCCTTGATCGTATGACGGGCTCAGTTAAAAAAATTCAAGAGATTGAAGTTGTTACCATTCGCGAGGCGTTAAATCGCGTATTAGCAAAAGAGGTTATCTCTACGATAAACGTACCACCCTATGCAAACTCGGCAATGGATGGTTATGCGTTTAATTCTATTGATCTACCCTCATCCGGGGAGAATACCGTTACGCTTGTTGGCAAATCTTTTGCTGGTATTCCGTTTAAAGGTGAAGTTAAACCCGGAGAATGTATTCGTATCATGACCGGTGCACCCATGGCTGCCGGAACAGACAGCGTTGTCATGCAAGAACAGGTTCAGGTTGATGGCGATGCTATTACTATTCAAAGTGGTCACTGTAAAAATGAAAATGTTCGTCACATTGGTGAAGACATTAAAGATGGCGATGTTGTTCTAGGTAGAGGACAACACCTCTCTCCTGCTGAGCTCGGTGTACTTGCTTCATTAGGTGTTGCCGAAGTCACTGTTTATAAAAAAATTCGTGTTGCTTTTTTCTCAACAGGTGATGAATTGCGCAATGTTGATGAAACATTAGACGAAGGCCAAATTTACGACAGTAACCGTTACACCATTTTTGGAATGTTATCTAATTTAGGTGTTGAATTAATTGACATGGGAATTATTCCCGATGATCGCCAGGCGGTTGAAGATGCCTTTATACAAGCATCTAAACAAGCAGATGCGATTATGACCTCTGGTGGTGTTTCAGTCGGCGAAGCAGACTTTGTAAAAGAAACACTTGATAAATTAGGCAAAGTCGATTTTTGGAAAATAGCAATGAAGCCCGGCAAACCTCTTGCCTTTGGTTTTGTAAATGATGCAGTGTTTTTTGGCCTGCCCGGCAACCCTGTTTCAGTAATGGCAACCTTTTATCAATTTGCCTTACCTACAATGAAGGCCATGATGGGACTGAATGTAACAAAAGCACCCGTTGTTAAAGTTGCCTGCAAATCAGACTTACGCAAATCATCTGGCCGCACAGATTTTCAGCGCGGTATTTTACAAATGAATGAAAAAGGTGAGCTTGTTGTTGAAAGTATTGGCATGCAAGCAAGCCATGTTTTAAGCGGCATGAGTAAAGCCAACTGTTTCATTATTTTGCCGCAAGACTGGGGCAATGTAGAAGCGGGAACATTAGTTGATGTACAACCGTTTCGTGGACTAATGTAAAAACATGTTTTGCCACGAAGGACTCCAAGAACACCAAGAAAATTCTTAAAGATAAACCACGGGGGACACGGGGAGCACGGGGTAAAAATTATTGTCCCCGGTGTACCCCGTGTCCCCCGTGATATTTTCTTGGTGTCCTTCGTGGCTATATCTCCTAAGCTTCTGCTTTAGCTTGTTCTTCGGCAATTTGCTTATGTACTTCTGCCATATCTAATGCTTTAGCTTTTTCGATAACGTCTTCTAATCCTGCAGCGGGTAATGCACCGGCTTCAGAATAAAGTACAACTTGATCGCGCATAATCATGAGTGTTGGAATTGAACGGATATTCATCATGCCAGCAATTTCTTGTTCAACTTCAGTGTTAATTTTAGCAAAAACAATATCAGGGTGCTTTTCTGAAACCTCAGTAAAAACAGGACCAAATTGTTTACAAGGACCACACCATGGCGCCCAAAAATCCAGAATAACAAAGTCATTATTATCGATAGTGTCTTTAAAGTTACTGTTGTCTAAATCTACTGTTGCCATGAAGGGCCTCCGTTAGAACGAAAATATAAAATAATATTAGAAAATACTTATATTTTAACTATTTAAGGATAAATATGCGAATTTCAAGAACATTTCCGGAAAACAATGACAAATTTTAGCCACCAAGGACACAAAGAACACCAAGAAAAGACTAAGGATAAAACTACGGGGAACACGGGGTAGCTCGGGGGTTAAAGCAAAAGGTTTCCCCGTGACCCCAGTGTTCCCCGTGGTTCTATCTTTTCTTTTATTTTCCTTGGTGGCTAAAATTTCAAACTGGCTACCTGCCCCGTTTCACGAAATTTCTTATAATCATCAAGCACTTGCCTGTGATCAAAGGCTAACTCATCCGGTAAATTATCTATTTCAAAAATCGCTAAGTTTTTGGCATCATCAGCCGCTGTTGGTTCACCCATGGCTTCGGCCACATAAACTGCAGTCACAGTATGTCCGCGATCATCTCGTTCTGGGTCCGAATACATGCCCAATAAGGCTTTCAGCGATACATCCAAACATACTTCTTCTTTTGCTTCTCGAATGGCTGCAATTTCCAGTCGCTCACCAACATCAACAAACCCACCGGGAATGGCCCAACCATAGGGTGGATTCTTGCGTTCAATCAAAACAATGGGGCGACCCGATTTGTTGCTTAATTCAATAATTGTATCTGCGGCAATTAACGGTGTACGCGGTCTAAAATTTGAGCTTCTGTCGTTTGGCATCAGTTTTCCCGATTAACATTTTTAAAACGAATAATACGTCGTCTGTCTCTTTTATCCGGCCGACGCTCAGCATGAGGGAATTGTGCAGCATTTAATTTTCGTTGCTCTGCAAGTTCTTCCCTTTTTTTAATACTCTCTTCCTGTTCGGTGTAGAGAAGTTGCGCTTCTTTTGCCGGACCACGCCTAATACTTAAACCTTGTACGGTTATCTCAAATGTAAACGGTGTTTTATGTATCGTTAGCTTATCCGCAACTTGTATCACTCGTGAAGGTTTAATACGATGACCATTATGATGAATATGCCCGCCATTAATTGCCTCAGCTGCCAGATGTCTTGTTTTATAAAAACGTGCTGCCCATAACCACTTGTCCAGTCGGGTTTTTACATCACGTCGGGGGGGGACTTGAGATTTACTTTTTGCTTTTTTGTTATTTGACATAGTAGATGCAATTATAAATCAACTTATCTAAATTAATGGCGATGCTGAGAATTTTATTTTCGTGCTGTATCATTAGCCTATGACTCGCGCAATTAAAGATAATAGAAAATCTCTACGTAAACTATTACACCAGATTTTACCGAAGGCAAGTATATTAGAAACAGACGAACAAACACGTCCCTATGAATGTGATGGTTTAACGGCATACCAGCAAAAACCATGGATTGTTGTTTTACCCGAAACGGTTGAGCAGGTACAAAATATTTTAATTTTGTGCCACCACGAAGGCGTTCCTGTAGTAGCACGTGGTGCAGGTACCGGGCTTTCTGGTGGAGCATTACCTTTGGCCAATGGCGTCTTACTTAGTCTGGCAAAATTTAATCGTATTCTTGATATCAATCCGGCTAACCGTAGTGCGGTCGTTGAACCGGGTGTGCGTAACCTTGCTATTTCACAAGCAGTTGAAGAATTTAATTTATATTACGCACCCGATCCTTCATCACAAATTGCCTGCACTATCGGTGGCAATGTTGCAGAAAATGCCGGCGGTGTGCATTGCCTAAAATATGGTTTAACCGTACACAATATTTTACAACTTAAAATTATTACGATTGATGGAGAGCTCATTACCATCGGCGCTCAGTCCCTGGATTCCCCTGGTTATGACTTACTTGCATTAATGACCGGTTCCGAAGGCATGTTAGGTGTTATTGTTGAAGTGACGGTTAAACTATTGCCCCGACCTGAACAGGCACAAGTTATTCTTGCAGCATTTGATGATGTGGTTAAAGCGGGAGAAGCAGTCGGAGCCATTATTGCAGAAGGTATTATTCCCGCAGGTTTGGAAATGATGGACAACCCGGCTATTCGAGCAGCAGAAGATTATGCACAGGCAGGTTATCCGATTGATGCTGAAGCAATTTTGTTGTGCGAACTGGATGGCACACATGAAGAAGTATCCGAGCAAATTAAATTTGTTGAAAATTTATTAACAGAAAAAGGCGCAACCAGTTTGCGTACATCTAAAAATGAAGAAGAACGCTTAAAACTCTGGTTAGGACGAAAATCTGCCTTCCCTGCAATAGGAAGAATTTCACCCGATTATTATTGTATGGACGGGACGATTCCCCGGCACCAGCTGCCCTTTATATTAAATAAAATCAGTCAGATGTCTAAAGAATATAATTTACTGGTGGCAAATGTTTTTCATGCTGGAGATGGCAACCTGCACCCTTTAATTCTTTATGATGCAAACATTGAAGGTGAATTAGAACGCACCGAAGAATTTGGTGGAAAAATTCTTGAACTCTGTGTTAAAGCTGGCGGAACCATTACCGGTGAACACGGTGTCGGCAAAGAAAAGATTGACCAAATGTGTGTGCAGTTTAAATCACTTGAGTTACAAATATTTCATGACATTAAACATTCATTTGATCCCCGGGAATTACTTAATCCAGGTAAAGCGGTGCCTTCATTACATCGCTGTGCAGAACTCGGTGGCATGCATGTACACGATGGTTTGCTCTCCCATCCAGAGCTGGAACGTTTCTAATGATGGAGAATAAAAACAGAACACAGGAATTACAAGATCGTGTGCGCGCAGCTTACAACAATAAAACCATGTTAAAAATTGTTGGTGGTAACAGCAAACAATTCTATGGTAATAATTTTGAAAAAAATAATGTCGAAGTAATAGAAACACGCATTCATCAGGGCATCATAAGTTATGAACCTAGCGAGCTTGTTATTACCGCTCGTGCGGGTACGCCCTTAAAAGAGATAGAAGCATTACTCGCAGAAAATAACCAAATGCTCCCATTTGAGCCACCACACTTTGGTGAACATGCAACGTTAGGTGGGGCTATCGCCACAGGCTTGTCTGGATCACGCCGCCCCTTTACCGGTTCAGCCCGTGATTTTGTATTAGGAACAAGAATTATTTCGGGTAAAGGTGACATCATGTCCTTTGGTGGGCAAGTCATGAAAAATGTTGCCGGTTATGATGTTTCACGTTTAATGGTGGGTGCCTTAGGCACACTAGGCTTGCTGTTGGAAATATCTATTAAAGTCTTACCTCGTCCAAATGCTGAAGTTACTCAAGTTATTGCAATGTCACAACAAGAAGCACTTAAGGCAATGCAAGAGCATAATCAAACCCCCTTACCCCTTTCGGCTTTAGCTTATGAAAATGAAAAGCTTTATATTCGATTAAGTGGCGCGGCAAGTGCCGTCAATTCTTCACAGAAAAAAGTTGGTGGAGAAACTCTGGTTCATGCAGATAAATTTTGGCACCAGCTTAATGAACAGACACATTCATTTTTTAATAATAAAGCACCGCTCTGGCGTTTATCTGTACCCTACACCGCAAATGTAGATTTAAACGAAAATAGTTTTATTGATTGGGCTGGAGCCTTGTATTGGATGCACTCTGATATGCCAGCCGAAGAAATCAAACTACATGCTATTGAACAAGGTGGTCATGCCACGTTATTTAAAGTTTCTGATCATAACCCGTCAATTCAAGAACGATTTACACCGCTCCAGGCTAAAATAAAACAACTACATGTAAATTTAAAAATGCGTTTTGATCCATATGGAATTTTAAATTATGGCCGACTTTATTCTGATTTGTAACTTTAAAAAAATAGCTAAATATAAACACCGCGATGCAAACAAAAATAGAACAGAACTTTTTACAATCTGAAAAGGGGCAGCTTGCTGACAAAACTTTACGCAACTGTGTCCACTGTGGATTTTGCACGGCAACCTGCCCGACTTATCAAATATTAGGTGATGAACTTGATGGGCCACGCGGACGTATTTATCAAATTAAAGAAATGCTGGAAGGTGCTGCAGTTACAAAAGATACTCTACTGCACCTTGACCGCTGCTTAACCTGTCGTGCCTGTGAAACAACCTGCCCTTCAGGTGTTGAATATGGCCATCTATTGGAAATAGGACGAAGCGAAGTAGAAAAACGTGTTAAACGTTCTTTAGCACAAAGAATATTACGTACTGTATTGTTATCCACTTTACCTTTTCCTAACCGTTTTAATACTCTCTTAAAATTAGGTCAGCTATTTCGACCCGCTCTACCCAACGTGTTAAAAAAACAAATCCCCAAAAAAGTTAAACTTGCAGAGCTGTCATTAAAAACACATAAGAGAAAAATGCTTATCCTTGATGGTTGTGTACAACCTTCTCTTTCACCTGAAATTAATCATGCCACCAGACAGGTTCTCAATGCTCTTGATATTGAGCTCATTTCATTTAGTGGATGTTGTGGTGCTATCAACCAACATTTATCCGATGAAAAAAATGCCTTAGTAACTATCAAAAATAATATTGATCGTTTGATTTCTCAATTTGATAACGGGATCGAAGGTATTGTAATGACCGCCAGTGGTTGTGGCGCAATGTTTAAGGATTATCCACATTTATTACGCAGTGATGAGTCATATAAAGAAAAAGCTAAACAGGTTGCTGATAAAACATTTGATCTTACTCAAGTTATTAATGCAGAAGAATTAAAAACAAAATTAAATGTAACGCAAGAAAACATAGCCATTCACACACCATGCACATTACAACATGCACAAAAGTTACCTATGAATATTGAAGCTATTTTTTCAAGCTGCGGTTATCAATTAAGTTCGATAAAAGATAAACATCTTTGCTGTGGTTCAGCTGGCACCTATTCAATTACCCAGCCAAAATTATCAGAACAACTTCGCGAACAAAGGCTCACTGGCCTCATGGTTGGCCAGCCAGACTTAATAATTACAGCTAACATTGGTTGCTTACACCACCTCAATGCTGGCAGTACTGTACCAGTTCGGCATTGGATTGAGATTGTGGCAGAAGACTTAAAACCTTAAAATACTAATTGTAGGTTCAATATGTAGGTCGGGATTTATCCCGACGACCATACCAGCACATTAACCATTTTAATTATTAACAGATAAAATCCGTTCTATAAAATAGCGCAGCGTCGGCTTAAAAACCGACCTACATTAAAAGCATTAAGTCTACTTTTTTTCTTTAAGTTCTTTACGTCTCTCCGATGAAATATTATATTTTGATGTGTATAATTAGTCTTTTCTAATATTACAAACAGAATCCCCCATGACTATGAATTTCAGCCCTGCACCCGGTCCACATGAACGTCATTTAAAACGCCGTTTATTAAACCCTTTATTTCCGAAACCTGAACGCGAACTCATTCAGCAAGATGTTGATGAGGCACAAAAAAAAGATGAAGAAAGTCTTCTTTCCTTTATGACTCACTTTCAGACTGTGGTACAAAAAGCGACTCAACTCGAACTCAATAGTGAAAGTGATGTTGTTCTGGAAATTAAAGAGCAACTTGATGAATGCTATGCAACCAGTTGCGCCATGCCGGGTAACCATGAAAATTTAAAAATTGCGATCAAAAAACTCATCACAGCAATAATGTCGGCTATTCGTAAAGGTGCGGCAGATGATCCTATTGCATTACAAAAGCTTGATGAGGAAGATGTTGCTCGCGAACTACATAATGATTTACATGAACGAAAGCTCATTGCTGACTTAATGCTGGAAAACACACCTATACTTGAAAATGAGTTAACACCAACATTACTCAACGAAGAAATAGATGATCTTAATGCTGCTTTACCGTTATTTAGCGCAGAAGAACTTGGCCTTATCGCAAAAACAGCTCAGGCATTACTTGAAAACTTACGTCAGCAAGGTCATGAAATACCACATGCATGGGAACGTTTTCAACAAATCAAACAAGCGTTAGATGCTAAAGAAGCAGGATAAATTTCAGTGACAGAAAATAAAATCACAGAATTGGAATGTACTGTTTATAAAAGTTTAAAAAAAGATGAGACCTATGTCTTTATACCAGCAACGACACCATTATCTGGCTTACCTGAAGAACTTTTAAAAGTACTCGGACAAACTGAATTGGTTATGACATTAAATTTAACTCCAGAAAAGAAAATGGCAAGAGGTACCGCTGCAGAAGTACTGAAAAGTATCAAGCAACAAGGTTTTCATTTACAGATGCCCGAGAAACCACATCTGAATAAAAACCCTCTCCCTACTCATAACGAAAGATTTTTAGATAAAGATATTTAACCTCAGCTTTGTAACAGAAGATTATACTAGTAAATATTGTCAATCTTTAAAATAACCGTCATTCCGGTATGCTCTTTAGCCGGAATCCAGTGTTTAAACTACTAGATTCCCGCTAAAGGCACGCGGGAATGACGTGCATTTTTTATACTCAGTTCAGTTTTTTTAGAACGAAGCACTTCTCCAACTTAACATTACCGTTGAATCTTGATCCGCTTGTACTCCATTACGATCTTCCATAATAGGGATAGAAAATTCTAAGCTGATATTATAACCTGGCGCATACATCCAGTTAGAACCAATAATAAATTCTACTTTAGATCCACCATAGTTATCAGTATCAGCACCTAAGCCTGGACCGTAAATTTTCGAGTCAATACCTACTATGGTTCCTTGCGTTTCACCACGTAAGCGAAGAGAACTATTGAATGTTGGTTCCCAGGCATAACTAACCCAGGACGTGAGCTCGTGTTTGTCACCGTATTTCCAACCTTCACTATTTTCACTCTGAAGAGGAATTGTAGCCAGGTATTGTGTCCCCCAACCCCACTTCTTATTTTTACCCCAATATGTTCCACCGAGTATCGCATCATAGGTTCCTGAGCCTAGTTGCATACCATATGCCAAGCGGGACAGAACCATCGTATCAAGAGGCGTAAGATTATAATCTTCCTCTGTAATACTCCCCGTTGGTACACTCAAGACGATATCAAAAATGACATTGTGTTTACGATCAGGGCTATTGAAGAATTTATAAATTGCCCCCATTTTTATATCACCTAAACCTGAAGAATTTACTTCATTCAATCCTAAGCTTGCTGTACCAGCTGCATTGTACGTATTTAACACGGTAGTCTTTTTAATCATTGGAGCCATTGCCACCAATGAAATTTTCTTATTGAGGGAATAATTAATAAAGGGATAAATAACATGAGCTTCAGCACTCTCTGGAACGACTCTCAATGTTGGAGGTTGACCAGCATCTCCAAAAAATGGATTAGCAACGCTTGCTACTACTTCCTCTGCAGAAATTGAATCACTCCCTTGCAACATTCCACTGAATTTAAAATGTTGCATATTGATGCCAACAACATATTGACCTTCATCCGGAAAAGCATATACGCCAAAAAGACCTGCTGGTGGGGGGATTGGTAATTCCTTTCTCATCGCTCTATATTTTTTTATCTCATTAGCCAGGGCAAGCCGTGTGGCATATGCATCCTCCTCTTTAGTTTCAGTTTCAGCAGCAAAAGAATACGTAGGCAATGCAAAAGAGAGCGATAGCCCCGCGATTAACAAAAATTTATTTTTATTATTCATATCATCATCCTAAGAAAGTTTTAATTATTTGAGTTTTAAGAATTCAGATTGTCCTGGATAGGTTCTAAACACTTGGTGGCAACCTACACAACCCGTACTGATTGGACCAAGAAATGAGGCTGCTTTGGCCATATCACCTTTTTCTGCCGCATCTGCTAATTTATTAGCATTACCTTCAACACTAGTATTAAAAGTATCAAGTACCGCTAAACGTTCATCAGTGATATTTTCAAGACCTAAATATGGAAGCAATCCACCAACAGGAATTCGATGATTGGCAAGTCGACGAGCACTGTCAGCTGTCATTTCAGCACTATCTGTCATAATGCCCATTACCATTGATTGATAATCTGACAAAACTTCTAACATTACCTGGCGTAACGTTGCTGTATCACTGTATCTACTGTGCATAGCCAATATCGACATCAAAGACATCTTTGTGTCAGTGGACAAATTTTCTACCTTATTTCGCAGTTTTGGCTTCATAATGGCTATTTGGCCTTTCATTATTTTTTTCAAGCCATCCATCGAATCGGCTGCCTGTGCATTTGCTCCCATCATGCTTGACGCAACAAAGATTAAAGGGATTAGGTATGAGGTGACACAAGCCCGAACTTTATCAGCCTGCTTGCCCAGCATAGTGTTTGATCGTAACATTGGTTTTCTCCGTAATTTGTGAGAGTTTTTGTAAGTATTTGAACGAGGCTCTATAGTAAAAAACAGGTATGTCTTATTAATTACCTATTCGTAACTATGTGTATTTAAAATGTTTCAGAAATGTAACAGTGGTAAATTTTTTGGGATATTCAAATGAACTCATCATCATCACATTTACTCGTCGTTGATGACGAGCCAAAACTAAGAGAACTGGTAAAGGCATACCTGACAAAAGAAGGTTATGTTGTCGGGGCAGTAAAAGATGGCCCATCTTTAGACCAGTACTTAAAAACCAATGATGTTGACCTTGTAATATTAGATTTAATGTTACCAGGAGAAGATGGGCTATCCATTGGCCGTCGATTGCGTCAGCAAAATAACTTACCCATTATTATTCTTTCTGCACGATGTGAGGAATTAGACCGAATTGTCGGTCTTGAAATGGGGGCAGATGATTATTTAGGAAAGCCCTTCAATCCTCGTGAATTACTTGCAAGAATTAGATCTGTTCTACGTAGAAGCAAGGCAGATAATGATAATAGCGAAACAGAGGCTAAAAAAGATTTATTTTTTGGTCCCTACTGTTTGAATATTGAGAAATATCAACTCACTAAAGATGACGAAATTGTCACCCTCACCATCGGTGAATTTACTCTATTGAGAATTTTTCTTGAAAATCCTAATCGCGTACTCAATCGAGAACAATTACTAGAAAAAACAAAAGGGTATAATTATTCACCGCTGGATCGTAGTGTTGATGTATGTGTCGGGCGCTTGCGTCGAAAAATTGAAATCAACCCTGCTGAACCATCCTATCTACAAACAATTTGGGGAGCCGGTTACCTATTTACCATAGATGGTTAACAGGTATCTTTTGCTTTCATTATTTAAACTTCAATACTTATGCCTTTAATTAAATCACAGAAATATTTCTGGAAAATTTTTACTACTATCGGAGTTGTTGCAATAGGATTCCAAATAATAATTTTATCTACTTTTTCCTACTTCATGCTAATACCTTTAGGTAAACAAGCTGCGGATGATCTTACCAGTGTTATGACTCATGCAGCAGAAACCCGGCTAACAATTCCCACATCACAACAAACTGAATTCACTAAACGCATGTTAGATAAACATGGTTTAATCATTTCAAACAATCAATCCACACTTGCACCTTCAACCAGTCTATTACCCTACTTTTATTTTTTAAAATCTTCATTAAAGAAGCAACTAGGGGAAGATATATTAATAAAACAAAGTAATAGTGAAAAAGGAGAAGATTGGTATTGGGTTGATATTCCTGAGTCAGGTCACTTTATACGTTTTGGTTTCCCTCGTTCCAGAATAGGGGTGAACCCACCAATAGCTTTGATTGTATTATTGATCAGCGGAATAATTATTACTTTTATCGCCACAGCTTTTCTTAGTCAAAGGCTTTCCATACCTATTGAGCGACTTTATAACGCGGCAAGAGCCGTTAGCAAAGGTCATTGGCCAGATAAAATAGAAGAAGATGGGCCTGAAGAACTGATCGTTTTAACTAAAGAATTTAATCGAATGAATGTTCAGGTGAAAACACTCTTGTCAAACAGAACAACTTTACTCGCAGGAATTTCGCATGATTTAAGAACACCCTTAACTCAAATCCAACTCGCACTGAGTATGTTACCTAATGATGGTGGTGATAAAATTTTGATGGAAAGTATTCAGGAAGACATTGTAACTATCAATCAACTTATTGGTGAGACATTAAGCATCAGCATGGAACTTGAAGAGGATGAAGGCGTCCTCACCGATGTTAGTTTAGAAATAAATAGTATCATTAAAAATATTCAAACAAATGGTATAGAAATACGTTGGTCACAATCTGAATCAATTCGTCATATTCTTCACCCTCTTGCGTTACGCAGAATACTTACAAATTTACTTACAAATGCCGTACGTTATGGTGAAGGTCAGCCTATTACAATAAACTGCTCGATAAAAAATAATGAAATAATTGTAGAAATAATGGATCGGGGAAAGGGAATCGAAAAAAAACATCGTGAAGCTATTTTCCAACCTTTTTATCGATTAGAAAAATCACAAAGCAGTAAAGGACTAGGCTTAGCTATAGTTAAACAATTAGCTGATACTAATAGATGGGATGTTCAATTACTCCCCCATGAAGGTGGCGGAACAAATGCCAGGTTATCAATCCCACTCTAATGTAATTAACAGTTATATTTATTTTTAAGTAATATTTTTTATTATATGTCTCGATACAAATACTGATTAATAACTCATTCCGTATTTAATTTTATTTACCACCCATACATGGAGGCGACATAGGCGCTCCACCTGTTTCTTCTTTCCATTCATCTTCTGTATACGTGTGAATGGCTAAAGCATGAATAGCATCTTTTAACTCAACAGCTAAAGTTTTATTGATCATTCTATGTCGTGCAAGTAAATTTTTACCTGCAAACTCGGGAGAAACCACAATAACTTTAAAGTGAGACTCGGATCCTTCCGGCACATTATGGTTATTACTTTCATTAATAACGTCCAAATGAAGTGGATTACAATCATTTGCTAATTTTTCTTCTATTGTTGCTTGTACTGTCATATCAATTACTCACTTATCTTTTTTTGATTCTTTATTATCATCATGCTCGTCATGACAATGTTCATCTTTCATGTGATCTTCATGTTTAAGTTCAGCAAGTTCAAGTAAACGTTGTTCAACTTTATAGTTCACAGAATTTTTCGGGAACTCACCTTTCTCATTTCGTTCACCCGCAGGTTGTCCGGTTAAAAGTGATATCGCTTCATCTACCGTATTTATCGGGTATAAAGCAAATTGTTTTTTCTCAATAGCCTCAACCACATCATCTCTTAAGATTAAATGAGGTACATTAGTCGCGGGCATAATAACACCTTGTTCGCCGGTTAAGCCCTTCAATTTACAAATATCAAAGAAGCCTTCGATTTTTTCATTTATGCCGCCAATCGCCTGAACATTACCATGCTGATTAGCTGAACCTGTTATTGCAAAAGATTGTTTTACCGGTACTTTAGAAATAGCAGACATTAATGCGCATAACTCACCTACGGTTGCACTATCACCATCAACACTACCGTAGGATTGTTCAAAGACTAAACTGGCGGATAAAGAAAGTGGTTTACCGGTAGCATAATGCGATCCTAAATATGAAGATAATATTAAAACACCTTTTGAGTGTAACGAACCACCCAGTTCAACTTCACGCTCTATATCTATAATATCGCCATCACCAATTCGTACATTTGCGGTGATTCGAGCGGGTTGTGCAAATTCAAGCCGACCAGTTTCGATAACAAATAATCCATTTACCGTAGCAACTTTTTCACCGCTAACATCAATAAGCAATATACCTTTGTTAATCTCATCATAAATTCGTTCACGACTACGATCAGCTCGATAAATTTGTTTATCGATTGCTAGCTGCACATCTTCTGCACGTACAATAGATTGATTTTCTTTTTTAGCCCAATAATCGGATTCTATTAAAAGGTCTAACATACTGCGCATGTGTGTTGATAACTGTGTAGTATCTTCAATTTGACGCATACCGTATTCAATGACGCGTTTGACCGCGCCTTGTTGAAAAGCAGCCAATTTATTTTTTCTCACTAAAGTCGCAATAACCTTTGCATATTGATTTAATGATTCTTTAGAGCAGTCAATACTTTCAGAAAAATCCACTTCTACTTTAAATAGCTCAGAAAATTCAGGATCCTCTTCTTCTAATAAATAATATAAAGCACGATTGCCAACTAATACAACTTTGATATCCAAAGGTATCGCTTCAGGTTCCAAAGACACCGTATTCATCAAGCCGGCATTGTCACCCATCGTCTGAATATTAATTTCTTTAGCAACCAGTACCCTTTTTAAGGCTTCCCACGAGTATGGTTGACTGAGCAATTTATGTGCATCAATAATAAGGTAGCCACCATTAGCTTTATGTAATGTGCCTGGTTTTATAAAACGATAATCCGTTACTTGTGTTCCCATTTGTGACATATATTCAACCCGTCCCAATAAGTTCTGATACATCGGATTATCTTCATAGGTAACGGGGACACCTTTGCTCTTCTCATTATCAACAATTAAATTTATTTCATAATGTTGAAAGCCAAAATAATCTTCATTTACATTATAGGCAACATCTACATGCTCTTGTTCACGAAATTCATAAAGTCCGTTAATAACATCTTCTTGTACATCCATTAAGTATGTCGTTATGGCTTTAATTTCTTTATATTTAATTTTAACCTCATCAATAAGATGAGCAGCAGCAAACATCCCGACTTCACGATTTATTTCAGTAATTTTTTCCCTTGTTTCTCTTTGCCACTGGCTACGTTGTCGAATTAACGTATTTAGATGATCTTCCAGTACCGTAACGACTTCTTCAAATTTCTTTTTTTCTTTAGCTGAAAGTTTTTCATATTCTTCAGCTGTTAATTTTATTCCATCTTTAGAAGCTGCAAACGTTAACTCTTCATCGCTGCGTAAAAAAACAATATCATGTTTCTTTGCTTCTTCGGCTAAAGAATTAAATGCGGCATGCGTTTGCTCTTTTAGTAAATCACGAACTTCCTGTTGACGGGTATAATAAAGTTCACTTTCAAATGCACTTGGAATGGCTGTTTGTAGATCCTGTACCAGCTGGCGCATATCATCCCGAAACCGTCGTCCTTGCCCTGCCGGTAAGTTAATGGCTTTTGGTTTTTGAGGATCATCAAAATTAAAAACGTAACACCAGTCATCTGCTGCACTTTGTTCTGCGGCTGCCTTATCCAGGAAACGTTTTAATAAGGTGTGTTTTCCTAAACCGGTCGAGCCCATAAGGTACATGTTGTAACCTGGCCGCCCCATTTCAACGGCAAAAGAAAGCGCGTCAATAGCTCGCTCCTGTCCAACTATTCCCTCAAAATCAGCAAGTTCATTGGTATCAATAAAACTAAATTCAGCTTGCTCACAAAATGATCGTAATTGCAGGGCACTTATTGCTTCGATGTGTGTCATAGTTTTAGATTATCTGTAACATTTTATTTTTAGAATCGTTATTATAAATTAAAGTTGTACCTGCAAGCGAGTAATGTAAGCAAAAGCATGCATAAATACTTGAAAAACTTACTATTTATTACGTAGGTAACGGAAAAATATAATATCCGACTAATTCACTTAGAATTAACAATTGTTCACAGAAACCTTATTGTCAATGTGTCTTTTTAGTTCTAAATTTAGTACGGAAATATAGTTGTTTAGGGAAAAAACAAAGGGGCAATATTATTATGAAACTATCTTCACGCGCGCATTATGCTATCAAAACGGTTCTGGAACTATCAACGCATGTTAATGAACCAGTAACATTAGCGCATCTCGCTCAGGCACAAAATATTTCAATATCTTATTTAGAGCAAATTTTCGCTTTATTGAGAAAATGTGACATTGTTAAAAGTACACGAGGCCCCGGCGGCGGCTACATGTTAAATAAACCATTAACTGAAATTTCTATTGCGGCCATTGTCAAAGCAGTTGATAAGGCAACCGTTAAAGAAACAAGCATGGAACCCGACTTCAATGGTACGGATAGTCATGCTCTTTGGTTACGTTTACTTGAACTTATTGGCGGTTATCTCGACAGCATTAGCCTTGCTGAATTACACAGTCTCTATACAACACCCGATGCTACTCAGTCAGAAACAATGATTGAAGAGAGTTCAATTCAGGTAGCATAACAATCTCGTAACAGTTGCAGAAGCACTATCCAAGCGGAAATATTTTTATATTTCCGCTTTTTTTTATTCTAATAAATGTTCACCGTACTTATTGTTTAAAATATATTCAAATTTTTCTTGACACAATCGTGTAACAATTCTATTTTATGCATCTGTACAAAATTGCATCAACTTGGAAGATGGCAAAAAATATGGATTTCGATTTTGTGACTTAAATCCCAGCAATACTCAGGGATTTTTATAATAATAATCATAATATACGGATAAGGGACACCACCATGGATTTAACACTACCACACCTGGTAATGATAACGGCTGCTTTGCTTATCACTCATAGTCTGATTTGGGCTTGATTTATTTACACCGGTATTAAGTTACCGGTGTAAAATATGTTTGAATGCTTAGTTAACTATATTATTAATTTCTTATCTTGCGATGCTCTATTCCTCCTTTGAAACATTACACTTCTGACTCATACTCTTCATATTAGTAAAATCTTATTTAATTGTTCTTTTACTTACTTTTCTCTTTTATTGATCTCGATCAATTTTTGACTTTTTGTCTATGTAACCATAATTCAAATAGACTCAATAAGAGGAATGAGTCTGGTCATGCAGCAAGGAGATAAAGCAATATTAATTAATGTAGGAAAGACCGTTCTAATACTAACCACGTTTATGTTTATAATCATTATTGCGGCTAATGTAGTTGCTTAAAATACTCCTCTTATTTGTTATATAATAAGTCTTACTCAGTTTTACAAAAGCGTTCTCCACGCAGGCCGGTTTTATACCGGCCATTTTTATGCACCCAATTTATTAACGTTTTCGTGGGGAAATATATTCCAATGCCTGGCTTGCCTGTTGAATAAAATGGTTAAAACTTTCAAAACTTTCATTATCCAGTTTCCTATCACTCGGCTGTCTATCAGCATAAATCAACCCTAATACCTTACCGCTATTACCAATGGTGCGATATAAAATGCTTTGCTCGCTAGAATTAGTCGAATATCATCACTCACTTTATTATCATAATTATTAGCTTGTGTATTCTCGACCCAAACAGGTTGAGCATTTTTTACAACCTTCGAAAATATATTATCAGTTTGCAGGCTGAAAAAAAATCGACTAGTAAATCCGTCACTATCTTTACCTAAAGCATATTTTGCTTTGATAGCTTTTTTATCTGAAGTCAACATCGCAAAAACAGTTCTATCAAGCCCAACGCCACGATAAATACCTTCTAATATAATTTCCAGTATTAAATTAAAATCAGGTTTATCCAATAACAGACTGGAAAGTTCTCGTAGAATATTTAATTGCAGCAAAGGATCGGGAGCCGGACAGTTTGTATCAAAAGCATGATCATCAACATTATCTTTAATATCATTCTCATCGATGGGCAAATATTTTATTATTGAACTTGCACCAAATAATTGCGCGACTGACTGTACTAATTGTCGATCCAGTAACATTATATGTTGCACTATTTGCCAGGCGTAGAACTCTGGCGGTTAAATTTGCATCGCGTAATATGATTCGGGACAAATCAGAAGTGGATGTTGCCTCTTTTGATACCACGTCATTAATTGCATGTACCGTATATTTGAATATCGGTAACTCATTTTCACTAATGCGTGTAATCCAGTTTTCTAAATTCTCAGACATAGTTTATATATGATTCACTTATTTGCTAACATTATTCCCTATATTAACTATTCGGCAATTCACACATTTTCTTTAACTTATCATCTCCATTTGGCGACAAACTTATCCAATTGATTGGCAAATTCCCGTCTGTCACGTTGATTTAAGGGAGGGGGACCACCGCCTATTATCTCTCCCGTCCCTCTAAGTTCATCCATTAAATCACGCATTACTAATTTTTGTTTAATGGTTTCAGTTGAATAAAGCTCGCCACGAGGATTAAGGGCATGACCGCCTTTTTCAATGACTTCTGCGGCTAATGGAATATCTGCAGTTATGATCAGATCACCTTTTTCGATTTCCTGCACAATATAATTATCAGCAACATCAAAACCTGCAGAAACTCGAATACTTTTAATAAATGCTGAAGGTGGTATCACTAAACTCTGGTTAGCAACAAGAATCACATGAATTTTTGCCCGCTCAGCAATACGATATAGAATTTCTTTAATGACTTTTGGACAGGCATCGGCATCAACCCAAATTTGCATATTTCATTCCTTTATTCCAATTTTTAAAATCAAGAACCTTCAACTCAGGAACGCAGAGATTTTTAATACCTGTCATTGCGAGAAGCGTAGCGACGAAGCAATCTCATGCTATATGCATTACTACTTAAGATTACTTCATCGCTACGCTCCTCACACTGAAGTGAAACTTTTATCTCTTGCTTTGGGACCCTTTGCGCTCTTTGCGTCTCTGCGTTGAAATCTTTTGATTTTGACCTTGAACTTTTCATTCTAAACCAATTGTTCTCTCATTTCTTTTTCCGAAATAGGATATTGCAACACAGCATGCAAAGTAAATAAATCAGTCAGTTTTGCAATATGCTTTTGTTCTTCTTTTTCCACCATGACAATTACCTTTGCCTCAGGAGCATATTTTCGTAAACTATGTAAAAACACATCCAGATTACTCACGTTTACCCCTGCATAATTATTTCCATAGCCATACAAAAAATCGGCAACAACCAAGTCTGGCTGCTGTTTCTTTAAATGAGATATCGCTTTACGCATTGAATTAAATTGTACATTCTCAATATTCAAGTTGTGGTACAAATTGACAAAATTTGGATGGAGAGGGGACTCAATAATAGAAAATACGACTTTTTGACTCATTTGGGCTTTCTACAACGGTTAAATTTATAATAAATCATGTTAATTCACACACTACATTATCGTATTTTGCTGTAAATTGTCATATAAAACAGTATAATGCGCGTCCTTTATTCTCGTCTGATCCAGCATTTTACTGGCTATGCAATTGGCACTTCGCCATAACTTCTTTTACAGGAACATCTGATGTCTAAAACTGACACTTTACCCTCTTTTAGTGAACTTGGCCTATCGGCTCCCGTGCTTGAAGCAATAACGTCAATTGGATACGAAACCCCTTCGCCAATTCAGGCAGAAATGATTCCTTTTGTTCTGGAAGGACGAGATGTGTTGGGTCAAGCCCAAACGGGTACAGGTAAAACAGCCGCTTTTGCATTACCGATTTTATCGCAAATCGATACCAAAATTAAAACACCTCAAGTATTAGTGTTAGCACCGACTCGTGAACTGGCAATTCAGGTTGCTGAAGCGTTTCAGAAATATGCATCTAAAATGAAAGGCTTCCACGTATTACCTATTTACGGTGGCCAGGATGCACGAGGTCAAATTCGCCAGTTAGATCGTGGTGTGCATGTTGTTGTCGGTACACCGGGTCGAGTCATGGATCTTATCCGTCGTAGAAGCCTGAAACTTGATGCATTAAAAACATTAGTACTTGATGAAGCTGATGAAATGTTACGTATGGGCTTCATTGATGATGTTGAATGGATTATGGAACAAATTCCAGAAGAACGTCAGATTGCATTATTCTCAGCAACCATGCCGCCACCCATTCATAAGATCACTAAAAAGTATTTAAAAGATCCGAAAGAAATATTCATTAAAGTTAAAACCGCGACAGCATCAACCATTACTCAACGTTACTGGATGGTGAGCGGCCATCATAAATTAGATGCCTTGACTCGTATTTTAGAAGCAGAAGCTTTTGATGCAATGATTATTTTTGTTCGTACCAAAAACGCAACTACCGAGTTAGCTGATAAGCTAGAGGCTCGCGGTTATTCCGCTGCTGCAATCAATGGTGATATTGCACAAAATCAACGTGAAAAGACTGTTGAAAACTTAAAACGTAAAAAAATTGATATTTTAATAGCAACAGATGTTGCCGCACGCGGTTTAGATGTACCACGTATTAGTCATGTTATTAATTATGATGTTCCTTACGATACTGAAACATACGTTCATCGAATTGGCCGTACTGGCCGTGCTGGTCGTGAAGGTGATGCAATTTTATTTGTAGCCCCTCGTGAAAAACGTATCTTGCAACAAATTGAACGCGCAACCAAACAAAAAATCGAAATGTTGGAGATGCCTTCAACAGAAATGATCAATAACAAACGTGTGGCTCGCTTTACACAAAATATTACCGATACCATTGCAAGTGAAGGTTTAGAGTTTTATGCCAGTATTTTAGAAAAATACACTTTAGAGCATAATATTCCTGCGATTGAAGTTGCTGCAGCCTTAGCGAAAATGGTGCAAGGTGATGAGCCTTTATTACTATCAAATGCTCCTGTTGCACAAAAATCACAGAGAAGTGATCGCGATCGTGGCGATAGAAAAGGTCGTGATCGTGGCTCACGCAGAGAGCGTGAAGAACGTAGTGAAGGACATGGGCGTCGTCGTGAACGTGGCGATCGTGGCGAACATATTAAAGAAGAAGGTTTGCAAACATACCGTATCGAAGTTGGACATGATCACGGTGTTAAGCCTGGCAATATTGTTGGCGCTATTGCAAATGAAGCTGGCATAGATAGCAAGCATATGGGACGTATTCAAATTAACGACGACTACAGTACCATTGATTTGCCTGAAGGCATGCCGAAAGATGTTTTCATGGATTTAAAAAGTGTTCGGGTGGCGGGACAAAAGCTGAACATAAGCATCTTTGGTGAAGAGTCGACTACTAAAAAACGTGAAACATTAAAACGTAAACCACGTAAAGATTCTGATCGCAAACCTTCAAGCAGAAGAAGAAAAGAACCGGCACACAAGCCACGTAAAAAGAAATAAAGCATCATTCGAGCAAAATTTCTTCGTCATTCCGGCTAGGCAAAGCGCTAGCCGGAATCCATATCTTAAACATCCTTTGATCCGTAAACGGTGCTTGCTTGCACCACTTCTCCCGCTAACTATGAGCACACGGGAATGACGCAACCAACCAGCTCTAATCTAAACTTTTATACTTAAACTTTAAATTGAACAATTAATTCTTGTAAGCCTGATGCAAGTCTAGCTAGCCCTTCCTCGTAGTGATACTTTCAATCAATTAAAACTATATCTTGAAATTACGACGGAATAATTTATGTGTTTCCATTGCAATTAGTACCGTAATGGCGATAAACAGCATATCAAACCAATAATCTAATGATACGGGTTGTATTCTCAATACATCACTAATCCATGGTGTATACATCGCACCAATATGTATAAGTTGTGCTGCTAATGTTCCAAATAATAAAAAATGATTACGTAGGGGGTTATGATTAAAGACAGAACGCGTTTCTGAACGGCTATTAAAAACGTGAATATTTTCAAATAAAACCATTAGCAATAATGTTCCATTACGAGACGCATCTAATGAATATCCTCTTGTGTAAAGATATTGAAAAACTAAAAAAGCGACAACACCAATAACTAAAGCCGAAAGCAACACACGCTCAATCATTATCCGATTAAATATACCTTCTTTAGGTGAACGAGGTGGATGACTTAGCTCATCTCCTTCGGCAGGTTCGAGGGCCAAGGCCACATCCTGAATACCATTCGTCACAAGGTTTAACCATAATAATTGCACCGCAAGCAAAGGTAGAGGTAAACCAGTTAACAAGGCCAGCGTAAATAAAACAATTTCTGCAGCCCCCGTTGAGATAAGAAGAAAAATAACTTTGCGCACATTATTATAAGCAACTCGCCCCTCTTCAATACCGGCTACGATTGAAGAAAAATTATCATCGGTAATAATAAGTTCTGACGACTCCCTTGCGACATCCGTTCCATATTTACCCATTGCCACACCAACTTCTGCCGCTTTCAAAGCTGGAGCATCATTGGCGCCGTCACCTGTTGCGGCAACGAAATGGCCATTTCGTTGTAACGAATTGACGATATCTAATTTTTGCGTAGGTTCAACACGAGCAAAAACTCTAGCGGCTGAAACAAGGGAATCAAATTCATCAATGTTAGTACTTTTTTGTTTTAAATCAGTGCCGGTTACAACCTGACTTTCATCTTGTGCTAAACCTAATTCCCGGGCGATGGCCAGCGCGGTAACAGGATGATCCCCCGTTACCATGGCAACTTCTATACCCGCTTGCTGGCAGGCAATAACGGCATCTTTCGCTTCTTTACGTAATGGATCAATAACACCAACTAAACCTATAAAAGTAAGATTCTTTAGTTGATGATCAGAAAAGTTTTCTTTATTGATTTCTCCCGATACCAAGGCTAAAACACGATAGCCTTGTGCAGCAAGATTCTCTGCTTGTTTACTGATATGATTTACATCTATTGTAATATCATTATTTAACATAGCCATTGAGTTACACATTGGTAACAGCTTTTCATACGCGCCCTTTACCGAGGCATAAGTTGTTGTATTTATTTTATTTAGACTCGCAGCGAACTGACGCTCGGATTCAAAAGGAATAATAGCCTTTTCAACATACTGTTCTTTTATGCCATCTTTATCAAACCCTGCTTTGTGAGCCAGAACAAGTAACGCAATATCCATAGGATCACCATGCGATGTCCAGTTATTATCACGTTGACCTAAAAAACCTTCGTTTGATAACATTGCAACCCGGCATACTCGTTCAAGTAACTTTATTTCTTCTTCTAACAATGGTTTGTTATTGTTAAGAATGCTTCCTTCGGGATCAATCCCCTCCCCACTGACATCCCAACTATCATTATTAGGCAAAACTATTTTTTTGATAGTTAACTGATTCACTGTCAACGTACCCGTCTTATCAGTTGCAATATAGGTACAGGAACCTAATGCTTCCACCGCGACAAGTTTTTGCACTATTACATTACGTTTTGCCATACGACGCATACCAACGGCAAGAGCAACGGTTAGGGCAACGGGTAATCCTTCTGGTATTGCAGAAACAGCCAAAGCAACAGCGAGTAAAAACACTTCATTTATAGGCATGCCACGCATTAACGCCACAGCAGACATCATTAGTGCAGCAACACCAACAATAATGGCAACCCGATGAGTAAATTTTTCCATGCGAATTAAAAGAGGGGCTTTAGTCGATGCCTTGCCTAATACTGAAGCAGCGATATTTCCTAGCTCGGTAGATAAAGCCGTTGTAACAACAACTGCATGTGCTCGTCCTCGTACCACTAAGCTGCCGGCAAAAACCATGTTTTCTCTATCCGCTAAGATAGTTTCTTCATCAAGGATTACTTCAGAATTTTTTGTTACGGATAATGATTCACCCGTCAAAAGAGATTCATCAAGTTCCAGGTTATTTGCGCTTATTAAACGCATATCTGCAGGAACACGATCTCCAGATTCAAGTAATACAATATCTCCAGGAACAAGTTCTTCAGATTGCACCTCATAACTGTCGCCCGCCCTTAAAATTCGCGAACAGGTTTTAACCAGATCCTGCAATGCAGCGGCAGCTTGTTGTGCTGAATATTCCTGTACGGTACCAATAATGGCATTTATAAAAAGTACTGCAAAAATAAAACCGGCATCGGACCATTCTTCAATAATTATTGATAATGCTGCTGCAGCTAAAAGGACATAAATTAAAGGACTGGCAAATTGGTAAATAAATATTTTAAACATTCCCGGTTGTTTTAACTTTGGGAATGTATTTAAACCATATTGTTTTAGACGTTGCTTTGCCTCGTCTAAACTCAAGCCATGATGAGATGTGAACAATAATTCAAAAATATTTTCTGTCGATTCAGAATGTGGTTTTAAACCTTCATTAACCACCATGGTATTCTCCATATTAAGTCACGGCTGTCCCGTTAACACGTCATTCCCACGTAGGCTGGAATCCAGAGAATATATAATACGTACTCCGATCAACAACTTACTGGATACCTCGATAATAGCTCCTGCATTATTCTACCTTCGCACTTCCATGTGCTTGCGCCTGCGCGGGTATGACGATCCTTCTTTCATGTTCATTTTATCTGAAAGGTCGATAACTATTGCCAAATAACGTTATTCTGTAAAGTGAAGCTATATTAACGGGACAGCAGTGATATTAAGTATTATTAGTTAAGCGCTTGGATATGTGCAGCATCTTAATCATACACAATTACCACTATTAATATTACAATTCAGCTATGAATATACCCGATACGCCAATTTTAATTTCTTATAGTTCAGATGAAGAAAAAATAGATGCGCTAAAGTTTTCAAAAATATCAGGCTATCCCTGTATAAAAAAAAGTGACGTTAATTCTTCTCTACATCTAAATTACTCCAGTGCTTTTGTTGAGTTATGTGATAGCGAAAAGAATATCTGTATCCATATTGATTTTCTCTCAGGCAACCTTGCACACCGGCAGCAATTCGGTGGCGGACGTAGTCAAAGTATTGCAAAAGCCATTGGCCTCAAACAAGGTACACCACCACCAACAGTACTCGATGCAACAGCGGGTTTAGCAAAAGATGCTTATGTACTTGCCTGCCTGGGATGCTCAATGACGTTACTTGAACGCTCTCCCATCCTTGTTGAATTAATACGTGATGCCATTGAACGAGCAAAAAAAGATGAACACTTTAAATCAATTATAGACACTGGTTTCGAACTCATTGAGGACAGCAGCATACATTATCTGAATAGCCTTGCTGATACTATTAATCCCGATATTGCCTGTTCTGATATTATCTATCCTGATGTTATCTATCTGGACCCAATGTATCCCGACCGAAAAAAATCTGCCTCTGTTAAAAAGAATATGCAAATATTACAAACACTTTTAGGCAAAGATGAAGACACGCAGGAGCTGCTGGATGCGGCATTAAAAGTGGCAAAAAAACGTGTTGTTGTAAAAAGGCCGAAGGGCTCAGCCAGGCTATCTGATATAAAACCAACTTACCAGGTAAGCAGTAAAAATACACGGTATGACATATATATTATTCAGCAATAATCTCTCGCTACTGAAAGGATAATCACCTATAAAAAACGGTGATTGTGTTCTTACTCACAATATCCTGATGGTTTACCTCAGCATTTAGCCCCGGTCTATTGTCTAATCGTTATTTTGCTATCTATTAAAAAAAACCATATCAATCTTCAACCAAAAACTTTCTTTCTTTAATTTTCACCCTTTACTTTATTTTTAGCTTCAATCCACTGCGACATATACATTGTACTTTTCATTTTATGGTGGCGTAACATCATTCCGGTAAAGTTGTTGTTACGATGTTCATCTAATGTTTTTAATGTTGAAGCTAACTTATTTAAAAATCTTCTCTGATTTACTTCTTTATTGAAAACTTCATTCACAATAGCAATACCATTTAATTGACACTGCTCCCACTTTTCCTGCTTGCCATATAAATCTATTGCTGCGTCAGCAAAAGCCTTAGCATCATCTTCTATGACTCCAGGCCAATCAAACTCAGCATACATAGATTCTGCACCAATGGATGTAGTTACGCCTGGAGTACCACTTAACATTGCATCTGCCAACTTACCTTTCATGCCGGCACCAAAACGTAGAGGTGCTAAACAAATACGGTACTGACTTAATGTATCAATAGCATCCTCTGCCCAGCCTTTTATATAAAAACCTTGTTTCGGATTATGGAGTTGCTGGGCTTTTTTAGGTGGATATGAACCATAAATATGAAGTTCGGCATTTTTTAATTTAGTTCTAATCAAAGGCCAGATTTTATTTTTTAAATATAAAACGGAATCCCAGTTTGGTTCATGTCGAAAATTACCTATGGTGACAAAGTTTTTTCTATTTTCAAATGATGGCCATTTTTCTGGACTTTCTTCCTTATTTATCAAGTCATACATAAAAGGCAAATAAAGTAATAATTCTTCAGCAACTTTATAGTTGTTTTTTAACAACTCGATTTCATATTCAGATATCATTAAACTTAAATCACAACGTAATATACTGGCAACTTCGCGTAGTGCGGTATCATTGTTTAAATCAAGATTATCCAGGATTAAGGCATCTTTATTATTTTTGACCGCTTCATGCCTTGCTTGTCTTAAACAATGCAAATCAACCGTTTCCAGAAGTCTCAATGCTGACGGACATTGTTTTTCGACACGCCATGCAAATTGTTCTTCCATCATAAAACGATCAAATAATACGACATCAGGTTTTAAGGTATTTATATAATCGTCAAAACTACTATTATTTAATTCAATTGAAACTTTTTTTATATCCAACGTTTCTAAATCAACCATATGATCCGTTTCAAGAGCCGGAGAGGCATAAGTCACGCTGTGTTGCTGTGTCTGAAATATATCGATTAATTGCAGCATACGACTACCCGCCGCAGATGAATCCGGTTCCGGCCAAACATAACCAATAACGAGTAATTTTTTCATATAGGCAGTATATCAGCGCCACAAAGTAAAATATTTACAATTTATGACAATGACTTATTTATTGATTATTTGTAATAAATACAAACTTAAGCTATTAAAATCAATGAGATAGAGGTATCTTCTCTTTATTTAGCGATAACATAGTCTTAAACGTGGCTTTTTTCTTATTAAAAATTCAAGACATTAACTCTTTGTCCGATCATACTAATAAGACCTGAACATTCAGAGGAGTACTAATATGTCGTATGCTAATTCAGTTGTCGCTACTCATGAGCATGATGCCTTTGAAGAGCATGCCATTGATACTGTTCACACATTACTGCTCAATGACAGTGTCATGCCAATGACTTTCCTCTGTGAAACAAATGAAAATAAACAAATTCTTATTCTCTATTTTATGACTGACCAGAATGAAATAGATAATAAAATTAATATGGTGCGGGCCATTATGTTATTACATAATGTTGAACGCTATATTTTTGCATCTGAAACATTAATTCCATCCAAAGAAGGATTAAATCCACACGAAGATGAAAATGCAAAAGATGGCCTGGTTTTTTTACATGCTAATCATCAGGGGCTGCAAAAAGCCACACAATATTTTGTCAGCCGTGAAAATAATGGGATAAGTTTATCCGATAAATCTGAATCAAATCATTTAAAAACGAATACTGATCTGGATTCTCTATTGACGGGGCCTGAAGTAACATCAGCACAATTAAAAGAGTTAGAAATGATTGTGTCTACCTTACCCAAAAACTACCCGGTAAAAGCATTTGAATATAGTGAGATCATTAATACTTACCAACCTCACACCTTTAATTAAAAACAATACTAGATTAAGGATAATGTAGGTCGGTCTCATAGTGCCCCACAACAAAAATTATTTAGAGGGTGTCAGGCCGACATTTTAGACATAAGCATTAATTTATTTAGTTAAGATGAATTTATTAAATGCAAATTACAAATAATATTCACTTGTAATTACCGCGTTCGCCTGAAGACGAACCTACAATTAAAAAAAAGGCAGCTCTAAAGCTAATGCCGTTCATTTAAGAATATAAAAAGTTCCCTCCCCTTTAAGGGGAGGGTTAGGGAGGGGTAATTTATAAACATCCCCTCCCCCTAACCCCCTCCCTCAGGGAGGGGGGATAAAACTAATTTCTTAACTGATCGGCATTAGGCTCTTAAACCGCCTTTTTTTATAAGTAAAATAAACTACATTGTTTCTAATAGTAATTCATTTATGCGAGTAACAAATAAAACAGGATCTTCTAGCTGTCCGCCTTCACTTAACATCGCCTGATCAAACAAAAGATGTGACCAGTCACTAAACTTGGCATCATCCTGTTCTTCACTAAGACGTCTTACTAAAGGATGTTCTACATTAATTTCCAGAATTGGTTCAATATTTGGAATTTCATGTCCAGCCTGTTTCAGAATTTTCTGCATGCTGACAGCCATGTCTTGCTGTTCAACAACCAGGCAAGAAGGTGAGCTGGTCAAACGCGTAGAAACACGTACTTCCTTAACTTTATCACCTAAACTTTCAGTCATTTGTTTAAGCAGGCTTTCATAATCTTTAGCTGCCTTTTCCGCTTTTTTCTTGTCATCTTTATCTTCTAAGTCACCAAGATCAAGCTCACCTTTTGCGATATTAACAAATGACTTACCATCATACTCACTGAGATAAGACATCATCCATTCATCGACCCGGTCATGCATTAAAATAACTTCAATGTCTTTTTTCTTAAACAGTTCAAGATGAGGACTATTTTTAACTGCGGCGTAAGAATCACCTGTAATGTAATACAGCTTATCCTGACCTTCTTTCATACGGCTAATGTAGTCATCCAATGATACATCTTCGATATCAGAATCATTATTTGTAGAAGAATAACGGAAGAGTTTTGCAATTTTTTCTTTATTAGCTGAATCTTCTGCTGGGCCTTCTTTTAATACTCGGCCAAACTCTTTCCAGAATAAGGCATAATCGTCAGCTTTATTTTTTGCCATTTTTTCTAAATGGCTAAGAATTCTTTTGATTGATGCACCACGAATCGTGTCGATATGTTTATTCTTTTGCAATATTTCACGTGAAATATTTAACGGCAAATCATCTGAATCAACCACACCTTTAATAAACCGTAGATAATTAGGCATCAATTGATCTGCATCATCCATAATGAACACACGTTTAACGTAGAGTTTAATGCCTTTCTTTTGATCTCGTTCAAACATATCAAACGGTGCACGTTTAGGTAAATAGAACAGAGTGGTGTATTCCTGAGTACCTTCTACTCTGTTGTGTAACCAGCTAAGTGGCTCATCAAAGTCATGTGCAACATGCTTATAAAATTCATTATATTCTTCATCTTTAATTTCAGACTTTGAACGCGTCCATAGAGCAGAGGCTTTATTCACTGCTTCCAGCTCATCAGTCAGCTCACCTTTATCATCACGTTTGTACATAGATATGGGTAAAGAGATGTGATCAGAATATTTATTAATGATTGAACGTAAACGCCAGTCATCGGCAAATTCCTGCTCATCTTTTTTCAGATGTAGAATGATTGTTGTACCACGATCTTCTTTAACAATATTTTCTAAATCAAACTCACCTTCACCCGATGAATGCCAGCGAACACCATGCTCAGAGGTTAAACCTGCGCGACGCGTTTCAACCGTGACATTGTCAGCAACAATAAACGAAGCATAAAAACCAACACCAAACTTGCCAATCATTTGCGCATCTTTAGCCTGTTCACCGGTCAGATTATCGAGGAATTTTTTAGTACCTGAATTAGCGATAGTACCAATATTGGCTATCACTTCTTCACGCGTCATTCCAACGCCATTATCTGTAATAATTACTGTGCCTGCTTCTTTATCAAATTCGACGGTTATACCCAGATCTTCTTCATTCTCATATAAAGCGTTGTCGCTTAAGGCTTCAAAACGCAATTTATCACAAGCATCAGAGGCATTGGAAACCAGCTCACGCAGAAAAATTTCTTTATTGGAATAAAGGGAATGGATCATGAGGTTTAGCAGTTGCTTTACCTCGGTCTGGAAACTCAGGGTTTCTTTCTTGGCTTCGACCGTCATATTTCTCTCTCAAGTTATTATTTAATGTGGATGTCACTTTATATATTGGCAAAACCTTTGATATTCAAGGGCTGAATCAGGGGTATTTTACAAAAAATGAAGATTAAGGCAAAAACGTGCGAGACCTGATTTTCATCATATTCATGATATTTGAAGAGACTTCCTCTATCGACATACTACTCACGTCAAAATAGGGGATATTTTCCTGCTGAAACAGGGTTTCCGTCTGTCGAATCTCGTACTGGCACTGGGATAATGAGGCATATTGACTATCTGGCCGGCGTTTAGTACGAATACTTTGTAATCGTTCCGGGGTCACCAGCATACCAAAGACTTTGTCCTTGTAATTCCTCAATGATGCCGGAAGCGAATGAGAATCAATTTCATCATCAACTATTGGGTAATTTGCTGCTTTTAACCCATAGTGCATGGCCAAATAGAGACTGGTAGGCGTTTTTCCCGTACGTGACGCCCCGGTTAAAATAACATCAGCTTGCGAGTATTTATTTGCAGCCACACCATCATCCGTTTTTAACGAATAATTCACCGCATCCATGCGTTCAGTATAATAATCATCATCAATAATGCCGTGCGCTCTCCCCATACCCAGTTTGGCGTCACAACCTATCTCTTCTTCAATTGAGGCAATAAAGGTATCAAAGATATCAAGATAAAGTCCCTGGGCTGTCGCAAGAATGTCGCGTAATTCGGGCATAATTAAAGTACTGAGAATAATTGGACGTGAGTCTGTTTCATTTGCAAGTTTATTAATGGTATTTACGGCTTCTTTTGCTTTATATGTAGTATCGATAAAACGTAGCGAGTGAGATTCAAATTGTGTCGATGAGAATTGATACAACAAGCTGCGACCTAAGGTTTCAACCGTTATACCTGTGCTATTAGATACGAAGAATACAGCTCGGGAATTATTATTTTTATCTTGCATAGTATTATTATTGAATTATCAACCATCCACACTTACATTATATTCTAGATGTTTTATATTCTTGATGTATTATATAAGACACACTATAACTATATAACATAGCATAATAATCTGGTATTTTTTTATGAATAAAAATAAGAGTAAAAATAAAAATGTATTATGGTTTGACGAAATTAACCTTAGTCATTTACCGCAAGTTGGTGGGAAAAATTCTTCTTTAGGTGAAATGGTAAGTTCACTTACTGACTCAGGCATTGCTGTACCGGGTGGTTTTGCAACAACATCTGATGCATTTTGGACTTTTATAAAAGAAACCAATCTTGAACAAAAAATTAATGATGCGCTAAAAGATTTGGATGTTCAAGACGTACTGGCCTTACAAGAAACCGGAAAGAAAATCAGGAAGTGGATTCTTGAAGTAACACTCCCTTCCGATCTTGAAAACGATTTTCGCCAGGCCTACCAACAGCTCATTAAAAAATATGGTGCAAACGCCACATATGCTGTTCGCTCATCCGCAACAGCTGAAGATTTAGCGGATGCTTCTTTTGCCGGCCAGCAAGAAACCTATCTCAATATACAGGGTGAAGATGCAATATTAAAAGCTATCCAGGCGGTGTTTGCTTCTTTATATAATGATCGTGCTATTGCATATCGTGTTCATCATGGTTTTGCACATCACGATGTTGCCTTATCCGCAGGCATTCAATTAATGATTCGCAGTGACCTGGCAAGTAGTGGTGTCATGTTCACTCTGGATACCGAGTCGGGTTTTGAAGATGTCATCTTTATTACATCTGCCTATGGTTTGGGAGAAACAATTGTTCAAGGCAGCGTGAATCCTGATGAGTTTTATGTCTACAAACCCGCGTTAGAAAAAAATAATAGCGCAATTTTACGTCGTAATATCGGCAGTAAAAAACGCAAGATGATTTTTACCGACACAACTGCACATGAAACATCTACTAATACCATTGATGTCGAAGACAGCGAACAAAACAAATTCAGCTTAAGCGATGATGAAGTGATGGCTATTGCAGAAATGGGCCTGAAAATTGAAAAACATTATGGCAAACCCATGGATATTGAATGGGCAAAAGATGGCACTTCCGGAGAAATTTATATTGTTCAGGCTCGCCCTGAAACAGTTAAGAGTCGTGATAACCGCAATGTACTCGAACGTTATGAATTTAGTCCAGATAGCCATAAGAAAAATATTTTAATTTCAGGACGAAGTGTTGGCCAACGTATCGGGCACGGTAATGTGCGCGTTATTTTAAATGCCAGTGAAATGGATCAGCTTATTGATGGTGAAATTCTTGTTACCGACATGACCGACCCTGACTGGGAACCGGTAATGAAACGTGCCAGTGCAATTGTAACTAATCGTGGTGGTCGCACCTGTCATGCCGCTATCATTGCAAGAGAATTAGGCGTGCCAGCAGTTGTAGGAACCAGCGATGCTTCTACTATTTTAAAAAATGGTCAGGCGGTTACCGTCAGTTGCGCAGAAGGTGAAGAAGGTTTTATCTATGAAGGTATTCAGGAATTCAAAATCAATAAAATAAATTTAAAAGAAATGCCTGAACTGCCCTTTAAAATCATGCTTAATGTTGGCACACCTGACCGAGCATTTGGTTTTAGCTTTTTACCCAACCATGGTGTTGGTTTAGCGCGACTTGAATTTATTATTAACCGATCTATTGGCATTCATCCTAAGGCTTTACTGCAATACAACATACAGTCTGATGATATAAAGAAAAAAATAAATGAAAAGATTAAGGGGTATTCCGATCCCGTGAGTTTTTATATTGAAAAACTCACAGAAGGAATTGCAACTATTGCGGCTGCATTTTATCCGAAACCGGTTATCGTTCGTTTATCTGATTTTAAGTCAAATGAATATGCCAACCTTATCGGTGGAGAAAAATACGAACCTCATGAAGAAAATCCGATGCTTGGTTTTCGTGGCGCTTCACGTTATATCGATAAAAAATTTCAGGATTGTTTTGAACTTGAGTGTTTCGCAATTAAAAAAGTACGAGATGAAATGGGACTGACGAATGTCGCAATTATGATTCCGTTTGTACGAACACCTGAAGAGGCACACGAAGTCACTAATTTATTAAAAGAAAATGATTTAGCCCGTGACGAGAATAATTTAAAAATAATGATGATGTGTGAAATTCCATCAAATGCTTTATTAGCGGAAAAGTTTTTAAAATATTTTGATGGCTTCTCAATTGGATCGAATGATATGACTCAATTAACACTCGGTCTGGATAGAGATTCTGCGTTAGTCGCTAATCAGTTCGATGAAAGAAATGAAGCTGTTAAGTCGTTATTAAGCATGGCAATAAGAGAATGCAAAATAAAAAATAAATATATTGGTATTTGTGGTCAAGGACCATCCGACCATCCTGATTTTGCATACTGGCTAATGGAACAAGGAATTCATAGTGTCTCATTAAATCCAGACAGTGTTATTGAAACATGGTTATATCTGGCTAAGCATACAAAATAACAATGTCAGCCAACACCCAAAGCAGATGTTTACAATAAACAATACTCTAAAGGTTACCTTGTTCCTGATAACAATAAGTGAGTGGGACGATGAAAAAACAGATAAAAATGACCGTTGAAGAGTATCGTAAAAGGCTTGCTCAGGTCGAAGAGTTTTTGACTGAGACTATTGGAATTACTGAAAAGATTCAGTCAGCCATTGAGACTCATGCCTCTGATATAGAAGAGCTCTACATTCAACGTAAAACGCTATTCGACAGCGCTAGTGGTTTTCTTTCAGCCTGGATAAAGCATGTTCACCTCAATGCGGCAGATCCATGGAGCTTCTATCGTGAATTCCTTTCCGTTGCTGAGGATGAGCATATCAAGAAGCAGTATCAGATACTTAACAACCCCAGCCCCACTAATTCGGATAATCCACTGAGCATTGCTGATAATACCTTTCTAATACAGGGGCATGATGAGGCGGATGACAAGGTGTACATCCATGAGCTGATCAACAAACATGGCCTCACCCGTTCCGAACTCCATGAGATTATGTCGAATTTGTCCTTAAAAGAGATTACTGAACTACTCAACCACTCCAGGGATCTGAGTGTTGGAAATATCTGGGAGAAAAAATACGATCTTTGAATTATAAGAAAAATAAAACTGCTAAACCAAGTTTAAGCTGGAGGTCAGCAAACGACCGATACTGTTGAAAAACTCGAATTTTTTATAACATAGAAATTTCGGATAAGTTATTTTTTTATGAAATAAGGTTCAATTATTCTATATAAGACAACAAGATGATCTTAGTAAAGCTATCTTGTAAATTATATGTACCCACATATATAAATGATTAAAACTCGTTATATAAACTAAAAGTTTTTATTTTAAATAAAAAAAGAGTTTTTCAACTGTATCGGCCGAAATCAGTCATATAAAAAGGCCAGCATTAAACTGGCCTTTTTATATAATATTATTAAGTAATGCTACTTACCTAATACTTCCTTTAAAGAATTTAAACAGAAATCTACATTCTTCTCACTTGCGGCATGTCCCATTAAACCAATACGCCATACTTTACCTGCTAAGGCACCTAACCCTGCACCGATTTCAAGGTTGTAGTCATTAAGTAACTTGCCGCGTACTTCTGCATCATCAACACCATCTGGAATATATACAGCATTCAATTGAGGTAAACGATCACCCTCTTTAACAACAAAACCAATTCCCATTTCTTCAAGACCTGCTTTCAATTTTAAATGCATGTCCATATGGCGTTTCCAGGAATTTTCCAAACCTTCTTCTTGTAAAATCACTAAAGATTCATGCAAACCATAAAGATTATTCACAGGGGCAGTATGGTGGTAAGAACGTTTAGCACCTGCGCCCCAATACCCCATTACTAAACTTAAATCCAGGAACCAGCTTTGAACTTTTGTTTTACGATTTTTTATGACTTCTGATGCTCGCTCATTAAAACTAACTGGTGATAATCCTGGAGGCGCTGATAAACATTTTTGTGTGCCAGAATAAATCGCATCAATGTTCCACTCATCCACTTTAAGAGGAGAACCAGCTAAAGAAGTCACGGCATCAACAATCACTAAACAATCATGATCGTGCGCTAATTTAGTGAGTGTCTCTGCATCTGATAACGCGCCTGTTGAAGTTTCTGCATGAACGAAGGCTACAAATTTTGCATCTGGATTTGCTTTTAAAGCATCTTCAAGTTTCTGTGGATCAACAACCGTGCCCCACTCATCTTCAACCATAATAGCGGTAGCGCCGATGCGTTCCACATTTTCTTTCATGCGGCCACCGAATACACCATTTTGACATACGATAACTTTATCACCCGCCTCTACCAGGTTAACAAAACACGTCTCCATACCGGCAGAACCCGGTGCAGAAACGGGAAATGTCAGTTCATTTTTTGTCATGAAGGCATATTGAAGTAAGGTTTTCATTTCATCCATCATGCCGACAAAAGCAGGATCTAAATGACCGATAGTTGGACGCGCTAATGCCTGAAGCACACGCTCACTTACATCAGAAGGACCTGGTCCCATTAATGTACGTTTAGGAGGTTGGAATGATGAAATTGTCATAGTAAAGCCCTTGTTCTAAAGTGGTAAATTTATAAGCGGGCAAGTCTATCACCTACTGCTTTACTCATGAATAAAAATTAACAATTTATCAGTAACAACCTTATTTTATATAGGTTATTAAACAACTAATTATTAGCTTCTCTAAACCTGACTTTCTATATAATCTTCGCTTCACATTTTTAATGTAAAGGCCTACCGATGTCTGCAAAACTTCCTCTTGTTATTGAAACTACTGAATTAAAAGAACATTTAAATTCAGATGATGTGATCATTGTCGATCTTTCAAGTCCAGCAACTTACGTGCAATATCACGTGCCTGGTGCTATATATCTAAATTACGAATGGATTGTCCGAGTTGAACAACCTCGTATGGGATTATTGCCAACTGAAGAACAATTAAATAATGTTTTTGGTAGTTTAGGAATTACACAAGATAAACATGTCGTGGTTTATGATGATGAAGGTGGTGGACGTGCATGTCGTTTTTTATGGACGCTGGAAATCGCAGGGCACAATAATTTCTCAATTCTAAATGGTGGCATCCAGGCCTGGTCGAACCACAGAAATGAAATTTCATCAAAAATTAGCTACCCAACACCGTGTGAATTTAAAACTGAAATGAATTATGGAACTGTGGCAACACGCCAGTTTATTTTAGACCATTTATCCGACAAGAATGTCATCATTCTTGATACTCGTAGTCCTGCTGAATACAGCGGTCGAAAAGTTTATGCGCAACGCGGCGGTCATATTCCGGGGGCGATTAACATTGAGTGGACGGATGCAATGGATAAAGCGAATGAAAAATGTTTCAAACCAGAAAATGAACTGCGCCAGTTGCTGGAAAGTAAAGGCATTACGCCTAACAAAACAATTGTAACGTATTGCCAGACACACCATCGCTCAGCCCATACTTATATTATGTTGAAATCTTTAGGATATGAAAATATTAAAGGTTATCCGGGCTCCTGGTCAGACTGGGGGAATGAAGCCAACACGCCTATTGAGTAGAAATACTTTAACCGCCAAGGTATCAGGAAAGTTTTAAATAATTCACATGTAGGTCGGTCTTTGCCTACATGGACGTAGGTAAGGGGCG
>JAGLTQ010000031.1 GCA_023135195.1 Gammaproteobacteria bacterium
AGCAGGAGCGGAAGCTTCAGGCCGACGACCATGCCAAAACATCAACCATGCTACGTATTAACCATTATTGTTAACAATAAAATAAGTTCTATGAAATAGCGCAGCGTCGGCCTGAAGGCCGACCTACAAGTTAAAAGCTTCTAAGTAGTACGAATTACACCTGTGACAATGCCCAATATCTGCACTTCTTCATTACGTAAATAAATCGGCTCCATTGTTGGATTAGCAGGCTGTAACCGAATACCATCACGTTCAACGTAAAATTTCTTAAGAGTGACCGTTTCGCCATTGATCATGGCAACAACTGACTCACCGTTACATGCTGTTTCACGTTTCTCTATTACGATAATATCGCCATCTTCAATATTATCATCGATCATTGAATGTCCTCGAACACGTAATGCATAACTATTGGTATGCACCATGCTGCCCGGCACAGCCACCGTTTCATTCTCTTCGGATAAAAGTACAGGTTCGCCAGCAGTAACATAGCCAAGTAAAGGAAGCTCACACAACTCTTCAGGTAAAATATCCAGATTTTCCAGTTCTGGCGTCCAAATCTCACGATTATTTTTATTAAACTTGTTATTTATCATATAGTTAATATTACTCATTGACTTAACCTCTTAAGAATATGTCCTAACCATACTCATTTTTAAGCTAAACATCAATCATTGTTCGCTAAAAGTTCTCTTTTTCATAAAGTATTAATTTATCTGCTTTAAAGATATCCCATCGCTGAAAATCCGTTAAAATACGCGCATTCAAACTATAGGGATCGATATCAAATAATGTCAGCTAAAAAACTTATTTTGCCTATCAGCATTGGCGCTATCAGCCTTGTTATTGGTTTATGGTTAAGCCAGCAAATGCTAATGAATAATAATGATACAAAAATACCAAAAAACCTTGATGCCACCGTTCTCCCCCATGCCCGTCCACTGCTTGGGTTCAGCATGGTCGATCAAAACAACCAGACATTTAGCCCGACACAACTCAAAGGACAATGGAGTTTTTTATTTTTTGGTTTTACTAACTGTCCAGATGTTTGCCCAACAACTTTAAAAGTGATGCAAGCCGTGTGGAAAACCTTGCCCACTAAAATGGGGGATGCAGGTCATCCTAAACTTTATTTTGTATCTGTTGACCCGGATCGCGATAAAGCTGAAACATTAAAACAATATGTGCAATATTTTAATCCTGAATTTAATGGTGTCACAGGAAAACTGGATGAATTAGATAAACTTACCAACCAGATTGGTATTCTTTATGGTTACGATGAAAAAGAAGATGACAAAGATCAGGAATACATTGTAAACCACAGTGCTCAACTCATACTGGTCGATCCAAAAGGACGTATGCGCGCCGTTATCTCACCACCACATATTACTAAAACGATTGCCGCCAACTTTCAAACAATCCGAACTTTTTATGGAGATGAATAATGTCTTTAGCCAAAACAATAAGCAGAATATTTTTTGTTAGCCTGTTTTCAATCAGCAGTGCGAATGCCGCGAGTGCTATAAAAATTGAAAATCCGTGGAGCCCTGAAGCACCACCTGTAGCAAAAGTTATGGCCGGGTATATGAAAATATACAACCTCAGCAACAAAGATATTAAAATACAATCGGCTAAAAGTAGTGTATTTAAGAAAATTGAAATCCATCTTACCGAAATGAATAATGGCATGATGCGAATGATCAAACAGGATAACTTGAATATCAAAGCCAATGCCCATATTGAATTAAAACCAGGTGGTTTACATATGATGCTAATAGGCAAATTAAAACCCATTAAATCAGGTTCAATTATCCCGTTAACATTATCATTCGATAACGGTGAAACGGTTAAAATTAATTTAAAAGTAAAAAATGATAATAAACCTCAAATGAAATGTGGCAGTGGTAAATGTGGTTCAATGTAAGAATATTAAATAATTTTTTTTGAGACCTTTGCACGGATAGCGAGAAGTTAGAGAACAAAGAAAAAATCGACGAGCCCATGGACGGGCGAAGGTAGAGCAACGCAGGAGCAGTTGCCGAATGTACACGAAGTACATGAGCACCAAGAGTATTTCCTCATATTGTTTGCAACAATACTCAGGGCACTTTTGAGTTGGTTTTTGATGCCGTTATCTTGCTTCTCGTTATTCGTGCAAAGGTCTCTTACTGGAGTAAGTTAAGTTGAAACTAAGTGCACGTCTTTTTATTGCTTTACAACATATTATACCGCAACATTTTTTATCCAAGATGATGTGGCGTTTAACGCGTTGTGAATACAAATGGTTTTTAAGATTAATGCTGCCGTTTTTTATCCGTCAGTTTAAAGTAAATATGGAAGAGGCGAAAAATTCTGATTGGAGAAGCTATTCAAGTTTTAACAATTTTTTTACCCGCGAACTGAAAGAAGGTGTTCGGGAAATATCTACTGATGAAAAAACCATTACTTCTCCTGTTGATGGCGCGGTTAGCCAACTAGGGAAAATAAATGCTGATTTAATCTTTCAGGCAAAAGGACATGCATATTCATTGACTCAACTTCTTGGTGATAGAGAAGATCTGGCTAAAACATTTAAGAATGGTCAGTTTAATACCATTTATCTTTCGCCTAAAGATTATCATCGTATACATATGCCCATTGACGGCACGTTGAAAGAAATGATTCATGTTCCAGGAGAATTATTCAGTGTAAACCCCACAACTGTTGAAAATGTTCCAGCATTATTTGCGCGCAATGAGCGTGTAGTATGTTTATTTGATACACCCGCTGGTCCAATGGCAATGATATTAGTAGGTGCGATTTTTGTTGGCAGCATTGAAACAGTTTGGCATGGTGAAGTGACTCCTCCAACCCGTAAAGACATTCGTAACTGGAAATATGACGAAGACGAAATGAGTTTTGTTAAAGGTCAGGAAATGGGACGCTTTAATATGGGCTCAACAGTCATTTTAGTTCATGCAAATAAAAAAATGGATTGGGATAAAGAACTTAACGCTGAACAATCTGTACAGTTAGGTGAAGTGATAGGTACGATAAAATAAATTGAACCACTGGGGGCACGGGGCACACTGGGAAATAATTTTTTACCCCCCGTGCTCCCTGTGTACCCCGTGGTTATTTTTTGATTTTTCTTGGTGTCCTTGGTGGCTAAAACTTTTTAAGCGCGATCAAACGGAAACGTTAACACTTCATTAATGTGTTCCGCACCCGTTAATACCATCAATAAACGATCAACACCTATCGCTACCCCCGCACAATCAGGTAGTCCATGTTTTAACGCCTCAATTAAATGATAGTCCGCCGGAATCCCCGGCAGGCCTGATTCTTTTCTTTGTATTTGATCATTATGAAATCGTTCGGCTTGTTCTTCCGCATCACTCAACTCATGGAATCCATTTGCCAGCTCCATACCATTAATATAGAGCTCAAACCGTTCTGCAACAGCGGGAGAACCTTTTTTAATTTTAGCAAGTGCTGCCTGACTCGCAGGATAATCATAAATAAATACAGGGCAATTCAAGGGCAGATTTTTTTCTACTACATGACTCATTAATAAATCTAACCAACTATCAAAAGGAACATCATCCATCCCAACCGCATCAATGCCTGCCTTTACTACTACTGTTTTTAACTCGTCAATATCCGCTTTAAAAGGATCAACATCTGCAAACTTTATCATTGCATCCCGATAAGAAAAAAACTGACTACGCTCCAGGATTAAAAAGTCTTCTGCAACAAAACGAATTAAAGAATTAACTTCCCCCATTAACGCATGATGATCCAAATCAATTCGATACCATTCTAATAAAGTAAATTCCGGATTATGTTTTTTACCTTGCTCATCCTGACGAAAGGCAGGAGAAATTTGATAAATAGAACCACACCCTGCCGCCAACAAGCGTTTCATTGCAAACTCAGGTGAAGTATTTAAAAAGGAAGGTTGAGTAATTGATGTAGAATTTTCATGCTCCTGCGTAACAAATGTTTCGATTGATGGTTCTGTATTCCCCGCCTGTGAAAGTACAGGTGTTTGAACTTCAAAAATATCTTTTTCAGTAAAAAAAGCCCGCAGCTTAGAAAGCAAACGGGCTCTTGTTTTTAGCATGTCTATACTGGCTGTAGGTTGCCAACTTGCCATAACTAACTCAACTTAATTAAAAATATTTAGCCACCAAGGACACGAAGAACACTAAGAAAAGACATTAAGATTAAACCACGGGGGACACGGGGAGCACGGGGTAAAAAATTAAGAAAATATACTCACTACACAAAATTAATATTTTGGTTTTCCCTGTGTCCCCAGTGTTCCCCGTGTTTTTTTAATATTTTCTTAGTGTTCTTCGTGTCCTTGGTGTCCTTGGTGGCTAATATTACTTCTTTACCCGGCCGACATACTCTCCTGTCCGCGTATCCACTTTAATCGTCTCACCTTCATCTAAAAATAAAGGAACACGAACAACGGCACCCGTACTCAGTGTTGCTGGTTTGCCACCACCACCACTGGTATCACCACGCAAACCAGGATCTGTCTCGGTTACTTCTAACTCAACAAAGTTAGGCGGGGTAATTGCAATCGGTACATCATTCCATAATGTGACTACATACATATCTTGCTCTTTAAGCCATTTTATATTTTCACCGATGGCAGTTTCGTCCGCACCAACTTGCTCAAAAGTTTTTGGATCCATGAAATACCATGCATCTCCATCTGTGTACAAATATTGTAAGTCCGTTTCCATTACATCTGCTGCTTCAACTGATTCACCCGACTTAAATGTTTTTTCCATTACCCGGCCAGTTTTGAGGTTGCGCAATTTAACCCGGTTAAATGCCTGTCCTTTCCCCGGTTTTACAAGTTCATTTTCAATAATGCTGCATGGGTAGCCATCAATCATTAATTTGAGGCCATTTTTGAATTCACTCGTGCTATAGGTTGCCATACTCGTTAATCTCTCCGGGAATTAGAATTGCTGCTAATACATAAAATGCATACTATGCTCCTATGATACCGCGAACATCCCCATCTTGTCAGGCTGATGATGCTCAGTTACAGCAAACTGATTGCCCTCCAACTCATTGGCAAAGGGCGTTATCAAGTGCGATCAGGGATCCTGCTGAATTGCTTGAATATTTAAATTTGCCAGCATCATTATTAAAAGGCGCCATTGCTGCAAATCAATCTTTTACCTTACGTGTACCTCGTGGATATTGCCAGAACATCGAAAAAGGCAATCCAGACGATCCCTTGTTACGGCAAATTCTCCCACTCGATGCGGAGTTAATCCATGATGCGGAATTTATACTTGATCCTGTTGCTGATTTAGCCGCAATTGAAGTACCCGGCCTACTACACAAATATCATGGCCGGGTATTAATTATTACCACCGCTGCTTGTGCTGTGCATTGCCGTTATTGTTTTCGTCGTCACTTCCCTTATCAGGAAAATCGTACCGATCAAAACTGGCAGGAAACCGTTGATTATATTCGTGCTCATACAGATATCCATGAGGTTATATTAAGCGGCGGAGATCCTTTGAGCTTAACGGAAAGCCGACTCAAAAATTTAACCGACAAGCTCATTAACATCCCTCACATCAAGACATTACGCCTGCATACACGTCAGCCTATTGTATTACCTGAACGAGTGAACAATGAATTGTTAAGCTGGCTCGACTCTCTGCCCTGGAAAATCGTTATGGTTCTGCATAGTAACCATGCCAACGAAATTAGCCCTGCGGTTGCTTCTGCGCTGGAGCAATTACACCGGCACAATGTGACTTTACTCAACCAATCTGTATTACTCGCAGGAGTAAATGATAATTCTGCTGCACTGGTTAATTTGAGTAAGAAGCTCTTTGAGCATAATGTCTTACCGTATTACTTACATATGCTCGACAAGGTGCAAGGAGCAAAACATTTTTATATTGCTCGTGATAAAGCCTGTCAATTAATTGAAGAGATACGTCATCAATTGCCGGGGTACCTTGTTCCCAGGTTGGTTGAAGAGAAAGTAGGTGAAAAGTCAAAAACAGCTGTTTTTTGACTCATATTTTGTCCTATTTAAAGGATATATTAACAATTTATAATATATCTACCTTCAAATTCATCATTTTGCACCGTTTATCCTTAAAAACTCCACGAAAACACTGCTAAATGCGATGAAAATAGTCATAAATCACTACTTTATGCCATAATTAGCGAAAAATAAGCGACTTTCACCTTAGTCGCTTTCTCTTCTATCATTTGGAGAGGGTAGAACCCAGTAAATTACTGAAATAACATGGAGTTAGACAACGTGGGCAAAAATATTGGCTTTGATGTGCCAAACCGAACATTGCCAGACAATACGTCTTTTAATATACGGCCTAGAAAACTGGCTGTCTGGATTAATGCTCTGCCCCGTGCAAATCTGGGTGAAACAGCCAAGCAAATTTATACTGTCTTAAACCAAACCAACCAGCTTGCGTACCCCTATCAGGATCGCATTCGCTTTCTCGAAACATTGCGTGAGCCTCTTGAATACGTAACGCGCTCAATGAAAAAACACTTCATTGGAATAAGCTTACCCTTACCGGAAAAAAGTCAGAAAATCGCCGCTATTACCAAAGAGCTTTTTTCCAGCATGGCAATCGGATACAAAATTGCTCTTGAAGATATGCTCGAAAATAACTTAATGATTTTTGATAAAAAGCCGTTGGCCATGTTAACCCATCGTAGTATTAATTATATGGGACAGAGCTTGTTAACATCCTATCAGTCCTATTCACCTTTCCCTGATACTGCATGGACAGAGTTACATAAGCTCTACAATTTTGCAGAAAAGCGAAAATTACTTAAAAGTAAAATTCATGATGAGATACGAGCTTATGGCACTAAAAGTTCTGTCACAACCGAATATGCCCGAATTTTATTATTGTCTCTTGCCTCGCCCTATCACTTACGTCAAGGCGAATCGGGGAAGGTTTACACGGCTTTGGAACGCTGGCTGGAGCAACCTATTATTCGTCCTATAAATGCTGATGATAAAGATACAGACAAATTTGTAGATAATATTGCGAAGTCGTGTCCTCCTTCCGCCCTGTCACTGGCAATAACTGCTGGCATTGATGATGTGGGCACCATACGAATTATTGACACATATGAAATTGCTGAAAAACTGGAATATGAGCTTAAAAATACTGAAGATGTTGGTCTTTCTACGATAACAAGCATCGATAATATTCGTCCCGATCTGGCTCATAATTTACTGCAACGGCTATTAATAGCATGGGGAATGGCGAGTAAGCGACATTTCCCGCGAAGCAATAAAAATGAACAAGTCAAAATCACCATTGGTTTAAGTGCAGCACATCAATTTATTACTCAGAAAGCCCAGAGTGTCGACAATGGGAAGTACAGCAATAAATTCAATGATCGCGCGCATTTTGAAAGTACTGAAATCAAGCTCAACCTGAATGATCCTAACGCCGCGTCTGATGATGTCTGGGGGCTCATTTACCCATCCGACACAAAAGGATTAGAACCCCTGGTTGAACAAGAGCTGGGCTTGCAAAACAAAAGTCGTATTAATATTGATGAGATAAAAACGGAAGAGAAACAATACCAGACAGACAATTGGCTCATTGTTAATGAAGGCGCCAAAGGTGTGATGATTAACCAAAAAGATGAACTAAAAAATAAGGCTCAGGTGGGTGAGCTGGTGAGTATTCGCCGTAAAATGAATGGTCATGCTGAACGCTGGAGCATTGGTGTTATTCGCTGGTTAAAATTTAACCACGATAAAACACTACAAATGGGGATTGAAACGCTTAACCCTAATGCTGCTGCAATCGCTATCAGAGCGACGAGTACACCTAATGCCCCACTACAACGTGTTTTAATGTTGCCTGAGTTAAAGAACCTTAAACAACCCGCCTGTTTAATTACTAATCCCGTACCCTGGCGTGAAGGCAACAAAATCACCATCAATATGTTGGGTAAAGAAATGCCCGCTACCTTGACCAAATCGATACAAAATACAGGTTTGTTTGCCCAGTTTGAATTTGAAATTATTCAGCAACACAAGCCCACAGAAAAAGTTAAAAAAGTAGAAAAAGAGCAAGACTTTACTAATATCTGGTCTTCCATTTAATCCTGTATTTCATCCTGATATAAATATCATTCTTATAAAAAATCATTTAAGTCAAAGAGTTGCAAGCCGATATGTTTTATAAGCATAATAGCCGCTTAAATAAGCGTTTAATCAACAACATAAGGAATGCAAGTGAGTAACGAAAAACTGTTACGAGTTTTAACCATATTTGACTCATCGGAAGAAGCCGAAGTTCTGGTAAATGTCTTGCGAAAAGCAGGCTATATTATTCGTGATATTCGTGTTGAGGATGATGAAGATATGGAAACCGCTATCGAAGAAAATCCTCTTGATATCATTCTTGCAAAACAAACCTTACCTATTTTTAATGCCAGTCAGGCTATTAAACTCATCGTCACATCCGGGCGAGATATTCCACTCATCGTTATTACACCAAAAAATCAGGAATCCTCTGCCATTGAAGTTTTGAACATGGGAGCACGTGATGCCGTAGCCAGTGATCAGGGGGAACGCCTTAAGTTTGTTGTGCAACGCGAATTAGCAGATTTGCAAAATCGTCGCACATTAAGACGAAATGAAAAACTGTTGCATGAAACTGAAAAGCGTACACGAAACTTAATTGATAGTTCACGTGATGCCATCGCCTACGTGCATGATGGTGCACATATCTATGCGAACAACGCTTACTTAAAAATGTTTGGCTATGCTGATCTTGAAGATATAGAAGGAATGCCAATACTCGACATGGTGGCAAGTGACCAACATGTAAAACTAAAAGAGTTTTTACGTGGCTATGCGAAAGGACAAATTACTGATGATAACCTTGATGTTGTAGGTCAACATACTGAAGGTAAAACATTCAATATAACAATGGAGTTTTCCAATGCAAGTATGGAAGGTGAATCTTGCAGCCAGATTATCATAAGAGATCAAGCTCAAAGTAAAGAACTCGAAAAACAACTTAACGTACTAAGTAAACAAGATCTGTTAACGGGTTTATACAATCATACATATTTTATAGAACAAGCCGACAAAATGATTTCACGTGCTGTTGATGGCCAGGTTAAAGGTGCTTTACTTTATATTATGCTCGATAAGTATGAAGACATTAAAAGTAATGTTGGAATATCAGGGCGCGATCTTGTGCTAACTGATATCGCAACATTACTTAAAGAAAAAGTTTCCAACCTTGGCTTACTTGCACGTTTTGAAGGCGCTGTATTTACCTTGTTACTAAACAATGCCGATCAAGCCCAGGCAGAGAAAGTAGCCGGTGGAATTTGTAAATTAGTACATAACCATATTTCAGAAGTAAACAAAAAATCTATTACTACTACCAGCAGTATCGGCGTCACCAGTATTAATGAAACAACCAGTAATTTAAATGACATTCTAACTCGTGCGGAAAAAGGAGCACTTGCAGCAGAAAAAGCAGGTGGAGATCAATTTAGTATATTTAATCCTGCTATTGAAGAGCTTGCAGAGAAAGAACAATTTAGTGTCTGGGCAACAAAAATTAAAATTGCACTAAAAGAAAATAAATTCCATTTACTTTATCAGCCAGTGGTCAGTTTACGCGGTGAAACTGGCGCTCATTATGAAGTTCTGGTACGACTGATGGATGATGATGGAAGTGAAATATTACCGACAGAGTTTTTGCCTGCCGCAGAAGAAATGGGGTTAAATAACTACATAGATCGCTGGATTATTGCGCATGTATTTATGTTACTCGCAGAACGAATGAAACAAGGTACAAATACACGTTTCTTTATCAAACTCTCCTCTGGTTCACTAACTGATCTTGAGTTTTTACCCTGGATTACAGAGCGAATTAAATCTTTACGTCTTGATGCGGATAGTCTTGTCTTTACACTTAATGAAGCAACTGCACTTAATTATCTTAAACAAGCAAAAGTAACCCTTCAGGGTTTACGCTCAATTAATTGTCGTGTCGGCCTGGAAAACTTTGGCACAGAACAAAACATCTTCCAGTCATTAAAACACCTTGATGTAAATTATCTCAAAATCGATGAATCGCTGGCAGCGAACCTAAAAGATAGCATTGAAAATCAGGAAAGTTTAAAAGAGATTGCCGATGAAGCAAATGAAAGAGGTATTATGGCCATCGCAGCCTTTGTTGAAGATGCCAATAGCATGGCATTATTGTGGCAAAGTAGTGTTGCCTTTATTCAAGGGCATTTCTTGCAGCAACCGGATGCAGAACTTAAATACGACTTCGATGCATAAAGATTAGCCACCAAGAAAACATGTAAAAACCACTGGGGACACGGGGAGCACGGGGTAAAATATTTTGATTCTAATATTTAAATGTCATCTTTCCCTGTGACCCCCGTGTTCCCCGTGGTTTAATCTTTTAAATCTTGGTGGCTCCTCTTTAATCTAATACGTGCGAAACCAAACCATCTGCTAACTTAGGTTCAAACCAGGTAGATTTTGGTGGCATCACTTCATTCGCATCAGCTACATCCATTAACTGTGAGAGACTTGTGGGGTATATGGCAAAAGCAACCTGCATTTCACCTGAATTTACCCGTTTTTCTAACTCTTCTAAACCCCGAATACCACCAACAAAATCAATACGCTTATCACGACGTGGATCACTGACACCCAATAAAGGCTCAATTAAGTTATTTTGCAATAAGCTAATATCCAAAGCACCAACAGGATCATTCTCTGGAATCAGATCTGCATTTGCTTGTAACTTATACCATTGACCTTTCAGGTACATTGAAAACTCTGTACGCTTTAGTGGCTTATAAAGTGTATCAACCTTATCTATTGAAAAACTCTTTTTAATTTTTGTAACCAATTCATCTTCCGATAAGCCATTAAGATCTTTAATCACTCTATTGTAATCAAGAATTTGCATTTGATTGTCAGGAAAAATGACAGATAAAAAATAGTCATGCGCTGCATTCCCTGTATCGCTTTTTCCTTTATTTCGTTCTGCGGCAATTCGTGAAGCTGATGCGGAACGATGATGTCCGTCAGCAATATACAAGCATTCCATGGCATCAAATGTAGTCGTCAAAGTATTTATGTCATCATTGTCGGATACTACCCAGATAGTATGTTTCACCCCGTCATCTGCGGTTAAATCATAGGTTGGTGTTGTTTTAGAAACTTTTTCTGTTATTCCTTCAATAACTTTATTATTTCGATATGTTAAAAACACCGGTCCGGTTTGTGCATTAAGTGCATCAATTTGCCGTACACGATCATCTTCCTTATCAGGTCGAGTAAATTCGTGTTTTCGAATTCGGTTGGTATCATAATCAGCAACAGATGCGCTCACAACCAAACCTGTTTGTTGATGCTGCCCCATAATTAAACGATAAACATAGTAACAAGCCTTTTCATCACGAATTAAAACTTTGTCATCAATTAATTTTTGTAAATTTTCAGCGCCTTTTGCATAAACTTCAGCAGCATAAGGATCTGTTTCTTCAGGTAAATCAATTTCCGGTTTTGAAATATGTAAAAAACTTAAGGGATGACCTTTAACACGTTCGCGTGCTTCAACGGTATTTAAAACATCATAAGGTGGTGCAACAACATCAATTGCTTTATCAGTAACAGGACGTAAACCACGAAAAGGTTGAACTAATGGCATATCTTTTAATCCTTCTATTTCTTGTTTTTATTCGATACCACGTTTTTGAATAACGTGAATTCTCTTATTTAATGGCGGATGACTACTAAAAATAGTTTTATACTTCCCTATATCACCAACTAATCCTTCTAATACTGCAGAGGTGAGGCCAAATGCAGTTATCTGTTTTAAAAATAAAGGATGTTGATTATTAGATAAACGTTGCAATGCAGAAATCATTTTTTCGCCACCGTTGATTAAAGCACTTGTTTTATCTGCTGAGTATTCTCGCTGCCTGCTAAACCACATAACAATAAAGTGAGGGAGTAAACCCATTAACAACATACAAAACCAATACACACTGAGATAAGCGATACCGCCCTGACTGCGACCACGTAAAATAAGCGCGTCAATAAAAAAACCAAATAAGCGTGCTGGTAATTCCGTTAAACTGACAATAATTCCTTGCGATATAGCCAGTGAAACCATGTCACCATTTTCTATATGGGCTAACTCATGGCCTATAACAGCTTCAAGCTCATCCTGATCTAAACTTTCAAGTAAACCACTGCTCACAGCAAACATTGCATGTCGCTGCCCCCAGCCAGTAGTAAAGGCATTTAAGTCTGACGCATAAAAAACACCAATTTGAGGCATAACAATACCCAATTGACGAGATTGTCGTTCAACAGAAGTGAAAAGCCATTTTTCTAAATAAGTCGATGGTTGCTTAATCAACGTGACTCCCAGCATGAAACGGGCAATCATTTCAGAAAAAACAAATGAAATTGTAGCCCCCAGGATTGCCACTAAGAAAATAAGACTAATGAACAACCCAATACTGATATCGAAGAATTTTAAAAAATGTCCTAAATCCAGAATATACAGCGCCCCACCAAGGTTAAGCAGCAATGCCAACAAGGTCACGAAAACCAGATAAAATGTCGTCTTTTTATTCATCATTTCGCTGTATCTAATTATATTGAACGCAGATCACATATGATGGCGCTAACATAAGTTAAAGAATACCCTGTTTTTTCTTTAAAATCATACCCCTACAACAAAGTATATTGCTTAATTACTTTTACGGGTATAAAACTTTTTACGCCATAAATCACAATCAGATACTAAAATGACAAGCAGACATGATAATATCTACGGTATAAGTCACCGTAATTAGTATTAGCTGGGAAACCTTCAATGGTTAAGTTACGAAGAATATTAACATTTTGCTACCCCCCCATAGCAAGGTTAAAAGCCTTTCTTCATGCTCGTTTAGTACCAAAACATTTTCCGATCGCCTATAAACTTGCCGTCATCATGACCCTGCTCATTAGTACTAGCATGATTCTCTTAGGTATTGTTATTGTTAATAATCAAACTCAATTATTACAAAAACAAATGAACCATTTTGCCGAAACGGTTGTTGAACAACTTGCGGACAATTCAAAAGAACTCGTTATGTCTGATGACATACTTAGTTTAATGGTTGTTATCAGCAACCTGGGGGCGCAAGATAATATTTTAGGTGCTGTGATTTATGCTGAGGATGGACAAATACTCGCCTCATCAGGTGTGATTCCAGACGATGAAATTTATCGTTTATATAACCACTCTAAAGAAGATGAAAATAAAAAAAATCACTTTCAACTGCCGTGGAAAACTAACTCCGCCACAGGTCAATTAGTTAGTGCAATATCATATATAACCCCTATCAAATTTCAAAATATTATTGCAGGACATGCTTTAGTTACTTTCAGCACGTCCGAAATCGAACAAACAATTTTAGAAATGGTTCAAGCTATTGTTACTGCAACAATTATTATGATTTTAATAGGCGTGTTTGTCTCATTACACATGGGCCGCCGAATTACCAAACCTCTGCACTCACTAATGAATGCAAGTCGTGAAATATCAAGTGGTAATTATAAATATCAAATTAAAGAACGCCGTAATGATGAACTTGGAAATTTAACAGAAGCCCTTAACCGCATGGCGAATGGCTTGCTTGAAAAATCCCAGGTTGAAAATGCTTTCTCCCGTTATGTCTCCAAGGGTGTTGCCAAAGAAATAATGGGGAATCTCGAGCATGTTCACCTGGGTGGTCGCCATGTCGAAGGGAGTGTCATTTTTGCTGATATAGTTGGTTTTACCAAATTATCTGAAAGACACTCTGCTGAAGTAATCACTGATGTCCTAAATGATTATTTTTCATATATTTCACTCGCCACTAAAATGTATCTTGGTACTATTGATAAATACATGGGTGATTGTGCCATGATTGTTTTCGGGGCACCTGAAGAAGACAAACAACATAAATTGCACGCAGTATACTGTGCTGTCATGATTCAAAAACTCGTTGAACGAATCAATGAAATCCGTAGAAAAAATAATAAACTAGCTGTCTTGTTCCGCATCGGCATAAATAGCGGCAGCATGCTTGCTGGAAATCTGGGTTCAAATGAAAGAATGCAATACACCGTTGTTGGTGAATCCGTTAACCTTGCATCTCGACTGCAAAATATTGCAGAAAAAAATCAAATTATCATCAGCCAGGAATTTTATGATGATCCTGATATTCAATGGCGATTAAAAGCTAAAAAACATAAATCTATACATCTTCGGGGTATCAAGAAAAAAGTATCTACCTATGTAGTCACTGATGTTATCGCTCTTTACCAGGATAAAATTGATGAACAAATTGATGAGATTTTGCGAATCAAACCTGCCGCCTGATGAAATTACGAATTCTTTTTATATTCCTGGCAATATCCTTTAGTGGCTGTTCGCTTATTTATTCGTACAGTGACAATTTACCTCAACGTATAAACCAATGGATTGCAGAAAAAAAATACAACATTGCATTAGATACCATTAGCCATGTCAAACCAACACACAAAGATTACCGTGTAATTCAACGTAAAAAAGATATTATCTTAAGGAAGATTATCTCTTATGAAAGTATGGCAATTAATAAATCCACTAAACTTGCTAACCAGGGCAACTGGATTCTAGCTCTAAAATTACTTGATGAAGT
>JAGLTQ010000032.1 GCA_023135195.1 Gammaproteobacteria bacterium
TATTTGGTGGAGCTACGCGGGATCGAACCGCGGACCTCTACACTGCCAGTGTAGCGCTCTCCCAGCTGAGCTATAGCCCCTGTAAGAGAGCGCGCAATTTACGATAGCAGGCCTGTTATGTCAATAAATTTCTTGAAAATTAATGACTTTTTATGGAGTACTTCCCTGTACTCCACCCTTCGGGCTCGCTACGCTCTTGAAAAACTGTTCCTTACAGTTTTTTATCCGGCGGCTTCTATTTTTGCCCAGGTATCACGTAATGTCACCGTGCGATTAAAAACAGGCTTTCCATTTGATGAGTTTTCACTATCGCGGCAAAAATACCCTTCTCTTTCAAACTGGAATCGCTCCCCTGCTTCAGCCACTTCAAGTGAGGCTTCGAGGTAACACGCTGACAACGTGTGTAGTGAATCAGGATTGATAAAGTCGGTAAATTTTTTACCGTCTTTAGCCGCTGCATCAGGATTTGCATGTGTAAATAATCGATCATAGAGGCGTACCTCAGCTTCAATACTATGCACTGCCGAGACCCAATGGATGACGCCCTTCACTTTGCGACCATCTGCTGGGTTCTTGTTGTGTGTATCAGGGTCATACGAACAACGTAGCTCAATGATCTCACCGTTACTGTCTTTTATCACTTCATCACAACGTATGACATATGCGTTGCGTAAGCGTACTTCTCCGCCGGTCTTCAAACGTTTGTACTTGTTATTTGCTTCTTCTTTAAAATCATTTTTATCAATGTAGACTTCTCGCGTAAAAGGAATAGTTCGCTTGCCCATTTCTTCTTTTTGCGGATGATTCGGTGCTTCTAATTGCTCAACCTTATCTTCAGGATAATTTTCAATGATCACTTTTAATGGATTCATCACTGCCATGCGTCGTGGTGAAATTTCATTGAGATCTTCACGAATACAGTTTTCCAGTACACCCATTTCAATTGAATTATCTGCCTTGGTGACACCAATGCGATCACAAAAGTCACGAATGGATACGGGTGTAAAACCACGACGACGTAAACCTGCGATGGTTGGCATACGGGGGTCATCCCAGCCTGCGACATGATTATTCTCAACAAGCTGAGTTAACTTACGTTTACTCACAATCGTGTATTGTAAATTCAGACGAGAAAATTCGATCTGCTGTGGATGACAGCCAATACTAAGGTTATCCAACACCCAATCGTACAATGGACGGTGATCTTCAAATTCCAGAGTACACAATGAATGAGTAATGCCTTCAAGCGCATCAGAAACAGGATGAGTAAAATCATACATCGGATAAATGCACCACTCCTCACCTGTTTGATGGTGAATAACGCCATGTCGAATACGATACAACGTGGGATCGCGCATATTCATATTCGGTGACGACATATCAATTTTTGCACGTAAGACTTTTTCGCCATCTGCAAAACCAGCATCGGTCATTTTTTCAAATAACTCTAAATTTTCTTCGACACTACGATCACGATAAGGACTATCTTTGCCCGCTTCCTGCAGAGTACCTCGATACTTACGCACATCTTCTGCATTCAAATCACAAACATATGCTTTGCCTGCTTTAATGAGCTCTACCGCAAAATCATGTAACTGTTGAAAGTAATCTGAGGCGTAATGCACTTCTTTATTCCACTCAAAGCCCAACCACTTGACGTCTTCCTGAATAGAAGCAACAAACTCTTCCTTCTCTTTGCCTGGATTGGTGTCATCAAAACGTAAGTTACAGGTACCGTTAAATTCATTGGCAATACCAAAGTTCAGGCAAATTGATTTTGCATGACCAATATGAAGATAACCGTTTGGTTCGGGAGGAAAACGTGTGGCAACTTTGCCTTCGTTTTTGCCAGCAGCAATATCAGCATCAATATACTGCTGGATAAAATGGCGGGGTTTTGTTGTTTCGTTGTTATCACTCATTATTTTGATTCTTTGTTAAATTAAATTATTAATTAAAAACTATGCACTTCGATATAGTATTAGCGTCGGGCTGAAGCCCGACCTACAAAACCTTTTGCCACGAAGGACACCAAGAAAAGAAAAGCTTTAACCAATGGGGACACAGAGAGCACGGGGAAAATATTTAATAATGATATAACTAAAACTTAATTATTATTTCCCAGTGTCCCCCGTGTTCCCCGTGGTTTTTTAAATCTTTTTCTTAGTGTTCTTTGTGTCCTTCGTGGCCAACTTTATGTTTCTGTTCTGTTTGCTATGTATTCTAATGCTTTATCAATACGACGGTTACAGGCTTCTTTACCGATTAAATAAACAGTTAGGTCTAAACTCGGTGATGGTGCTCCACCGGTGACAGCTACGCGTAATGGCGTTCCCACTTTGCCCATTTTAATTTTTAACTTATCTGCAACACCATGAATCACATCATGGATAGTTTCAATATTCCACGTATCCAATGCATTTAAATCTGTTTGTGCGGTCTGTAGTACTTCAGCCGCTACAGGACGTAATTGTTTCTTCGCCATTTTCTCATCGAACTCTTCAAAGTCGAGATAGTAAAACTGACTGACTTCTGCAAGCTCAACCAAGGTCTGAGCACGTTCACGCTGTGCAACGACCACGTCTTCTAAAGAAGGGCCTTTAGATGGATCAATACCTAAGTTACCAAGATGCACACTAAGTAATTGTGCAATACGTGAGGCATCGTCTTCTTTTAGATATTGATGGTTAATCCATTGCAGTTTTTCAGTGTTAAATGTAGATGGTGCTTTATTAACATTAACCACATCAAATAATGAAATCATTTCATCCAGGGTGAACAATTCCTGATCCCCTGCTGACCATCCTAATCGTACTAAGTAATTCATTAAGGCTTCTGGCAAGTAACCCATTTCGCGATAATCAACCACACTGGTTGCACCATGGCGTTTTGATAACCGCGCACCATCTTCACCTAAAATCATGGGTACATGTGCATAGGTGGGTGCTTCATGTCCCATCGCTTTTAAAATATTGATCTGGCGCGGTGTATTATTAATATGATCATCACCACGAATGACATGACTAATTTTCATATCAAGATCATCAACCACAACTGAAAGGTTATAGGTTGGAGAACCATCGGTACGTTTAATAATGAGATCATCCAGCTCTTTATTTTGAACAGTAATAGAACCGCGAACTAAATCATTAAATACCACTTCGCCATCTTGTGGATTAGCAAAACGAATAACGTGAGGCTCATCTGCAGAAACATCCTGTCCACGGCAATGACCGTCATAACGCGGCTTTTCTTTTGCTGCCATTTGCTCTTCACGAAGTTTATCAATACGTTCTTTAGAACAACTACAGCGATAGGCGTGATCATCCGTTAAAAGCTGTTGAATGACTTCTTCATAACGATCAAAACGGTGTGTTTGATAAAAAGGACCTTCATCATAATCGAGCCCCAGCCAGGCCATGCCCTCAAGAATGGCATTCACAGACTCTTCAGTAGAACGCTCAAGATCGGTATCTTCAATACGCAGTACGAATTTACCGCCGTGTTTACGGGCATAGAGCCAGGCGAATAAGGCTGTGCGCGCACCGCCAATGTGTAAATAACCGGTTGGACTAGGTGCAAAACGGGTCCGGATGGACATAATTTCTCCAAATCAATAACAACGTAAAATTAAGACCGCTATTGTAACCATCCGCAGCAAAAATTACATTAGTATTGATTTGTCATTGTGAGCGCAATGACACAGAGGGCAAGAAAATTTACAGGTCATTCTGCTCAGGCAACAAATATTCTTTGGCATAATGAATATGTACAGATTGAGTCATAAAAACATCAAATAAATCTGGATCAATATGTCCCGTTTCACTCATGTTTTTTAATATTGAAACCGCTTGAGAAAGTTTCATGGGAACTTTATAAGGTCGATCACGTGCGGTGAGTGCCTCAAAGACATCCGCAATTGCCATTATTCTGGCTTGTACTGACATTTGTTCTTTCACTAATCCCTGAGGAAAACCCTTCCCATCGACGCGCTCATGATGACCACCCGCATATTCAGGAACATTTTGTAAATGTTTAGGGAACGTCAAGGTATCAAGCATTTTAATTGTTGCAACAATATGATTGTTGATAATATCCCGTTCTTGCTGGGTTAGAGTGCCTTTTACAATACACAGGTTATCAATTTCATCCTGACTTAAGAGTGGTTGTAATATCCCACTTTTATCTTTCCATGTCAGTTTTGCACAGTGTTTTATTTTTTGTATATCATCGTCATGCATAAATTCAACGCCTTTATTATGGCGTCGAATAAAGGCAGCGACTTCATCTATATTTTTTATTTTTTCTGCATAGCTTGCATTGGCTTTATCTTTGTCCATGCCATTGAGTACACTTGTTAATTTTTCAGTTTCCATATCACGTTTAATTATTTCTAAACGCAAATCAATCAACTCAATACGATCAACTATTCTTTCGAGCTTGGTTGATTTATCCATAACATATTCTGGTGTGGTCAGTTTCCCACAATCGTGCAGCCATGCAGCAACCTCGAGTTCATAACGATCATCATTGGTCATTAAAAACTCTTTTAATTCACCCTCTTTCGTATTGTGTGCAGCATCAGCAATTAACATGGTAATAATGGGCAGACGTTTACAGTGACCACTGGTATGAGGCGATTTTTCATCGATCGCGGTTGCAATGAGCTGTACTAAAGAATTAAATAATTCATTCGAGCCATCAATTAATTGTTTATTGGTAATTGCAACAGCAGCCTGGCTTGCAAGTGATTCAACTAAATGTTGATCCTCCTCGCTAAACGGTATGATATCTTCTGATTCAGGTGACTTGGCATTAATTAATTGCAAAACACCAATAACATCATTTTCATGGTTTTTCATGGGCACAGCTAAAAACGATTGTGAATGGTAACCGGTGCTCTTATCAAACTCATATGTACCGGAAAAATCGTAACCTTTAGTGCTATATGCATCTGCAACATTAATAGGTTTATCTTCTATAACGGCTCGTGTAACTACCATACTTAAATCAGGCGTTCCATCATCCAGGTATAAACTTACTGGATTAAAATTAATGGGCTTATTGGTATTTCCTCCAAGATGAATATTTAAGGAGTCCGTTTGTACAACAACCATTTCGAGCTTTTTATCGGCATTTAGTAAATAGATGGTTCCACCATCTGCGTTAGTAATTTGTTTTGCACCAATTAATATTTGCTCGAGCAGACTGGAGAAGTTTCTTTCTGCTGACAAGGCAATGCCAACTTCATTGAGTAAGTTTATTTTTCGAAAAACACTATCTACTTTATCCTTCAATTGGTAATTCCTTATCCTTTTTCATTGAGGACTAATTTTTACGGCATACATTAAAGATGTAAAGATGATAATTCTCAAAAGGGAAAGTAGATCACCCTAATTATGTTAACTCGGTTTGTTTTACAACAATTATAAAATAAAAAAGGCTTTATCATTATAGTTGATAAAGCCTTTTTACAATTTTTACAAGATAAGCAATCTTGTATGGAATTATGTAATCGTAAATAACTTCTCGAAATTTGAGATAGCAAATATTTTTTTAATATCGTCATTACAACCACTAACTGTAATATTTGCACTTTCATTACCAGCATGTTCACGTAATAATAAAAGCATTCCTAAAGCAGAACTATCAATATATTCAGTTCCTGACATATTAATAGTGTAAGCCGCATCGGACTTTTCATTGCGATAAATATTTCGAAAATCGTGATGTGCATTAAAATCAAAGCGACCGCTTATATTTATTACTACTGAATTGCCACCATCACTTACATTACCTGAAATTGCCATACCTTAATCCTTAATTTTGTTAGCCATATTTACTATACCCTAGAATAGCCCGAAGCCATTATAAGAACAACCTTATAATCCGCCTAGGTAGTTATGATAAATAACGGCATCAGTAACAAAAACTTGAGTATTAATAAAAAAAACCTCACAAAAGTGTGAGGTCAAAAATTTGCGCTAAAGCGCATGAGGAGGAATTACCTAACTTATTAACTACTGTCACACAATGAACAAAAGATTAACTCTGTGTAATTAAGTTATCGACACCTCATGAAGCCTTCTTTAATTTATTCCCCCACTATAACCCATTATTATTAACTTTTATAAATTAAGGGGATATTTGCCAGTTTATTGCTCATTTTCTTTTAGCCAGACACATTTTCCATCACTCATGTCGTTAATGCTGGCTAAACGCGTATCATGCGAAGTAAGCTCTTCCTCTGAAGCCCTGATGATTTTTAATTGTCCCGATTCAATCGTTACCATGCGAGGTTTATAAACCGCTACGTCGCCATTTAATCCACTTTCATGCGCACCCTGTCCACCGAGCGACAACATCGTTTGACCGCCGGTCATAGCCAAATAGGTTTCAGCTAAAATTTCGGCATCGAGTAAAGCTCCGTGCAAATCTCGCTGCGAATTATCGATATCGTAGCGTTTACATAATGCATCCAGATTATTTTTTTGCCCTGGATGCATTTTCCTTGCTAAGACAAGGGTATCTAAAACTGTACATATGTTATCAACATGATTTTGTTGCTGATTTAACTGGTTAAGCTCATGGTCTATAAAACCAACATCAAACGGAGCATTATGAATAACCAGTTCAGCGCCACGAATAAAGTTTAAAAAGTCTTCTGCAATGTCAGCAAAAAGGGGTTTATCCGCAAGAAAAGCCGTCGTAATGCCATGCACCTCAACAGCGCCTTCATCTATCTCGCGCTCTGGATTAATATATTGGTGATAGCGGTTTCCAGTGACGCGACGATCAATCACCTCAACACAGCCAATTTCAATAATACGGTGCCCTAACCGGGGCTCAAGACCGGTGGTTTCAGTATCAAGTACAATTTGACGCATTTTATTTCTCTTTTAAATATTCAACTACAAAACCTAATAGCCACGAAGGACACAAAGAACACCAAGAAAAGAAATTTAAAAGCACTAGGTAAACAGAGAGAGGTATTGCTTTCCCCGTGCTCCCGGTGGTGTTCCCCGTGGTTTAATTATAATATTTTACTTTGTGTTCTTTGTGTCCTTGGTGGCTCAACATGTTTATAGCTCATCAATTCCTTGATTGGCTAATTCATCAGCAATTTCATTTTCTATGTGGCCACTATGCCCTTTTACCCATACCCATTCAACATTATGACATTCACGGGCTTTATCGAGACGCTGCCAGAGATCAACGTTTTTCACTGGCTTTTTAGCCGCTGTTTTCCAACCTCGTTTTTTCCAGTTTTCCATCCATTCGTTAATGCCTTTTAAGACATATTGTGAATCACTGGTAACTTTAACCTTACAGTCACGATTCAGGCTTTCAAGCGCCTGAATAACGGCCATAAGTTCCATTCGGTTGTTGGTTGTCTCTTTTTCACCGCCACATAAGCGTTTTTCATGGTCATTAAATCGCAACAATACTCCCCAACCACCAGGTCCAGGGTTACCACGACATGCACCATCGGTATAAGCTTCAATCACATCACTCACATTTTATTCCTGTTTATCGTTTCGGCATTCAATCCATTAGCTACAACCTGTCGTCGTGAACGCCATCTTGGACGAATAGGTGTTAGTGTTTCGACTCGTTTCTTCGCAACAAGTACGTATCCAGCACCAAAATCAGGCCAAAATCGCTGGCCTATTTTCTCAAAAAAATTCAATTTTTTAATTATATTCTCATTTTGAATCGGCGGCTTATAGAAATATCCCTGACGTTGAACCACCTCAAATCCGAGCAATGATAACCAATCCATGACACGAGAGGCGGCAAGAAAACGTGCATTCCACGGTGCTTGTTTGGTCCAAAAAAGAAATTGGCGTGAAATATTCCAAATGCTCCAGGGATTAAAACCAAGAATAACAACATGGCCTTCAGCAATTAAAACCCGATCTATTTCACGCAAGACCTGATGAGGATTTGCAGAAAAATCCAGTACATGTGGCAGTATGACGATATCAAGACTATCTGACTTTACGGGCAACTGATCAAAACATGAATGAATGCTAACTCCTTGTTTTACCTCATAATCCAGGCAAAACTGAGTCGCTACCCGGCTACTTTTTAGCCAGGTTCCAGCCTTATTTTCAGCTTTTAGTTCAGGGCAACCACATTGCAACAAATAATAACCGAACAAATCGGATAAATATTTCTCTAATATTTGTTTCTCACTATATGCCAGTCGTTGACCCAGCGACGAAGCATACCAAAATTGAAATTGCTGCCAGACCTTAATTTCATCAATCACCTGTTGGTGTTTTTGAAATGTCCTTTTAAGTCCTTGTACAAACTTTGGAAACATATTTTTCTCTAAATTCTTTAATATTGATGCAGTTGGCATTCCAATTGACAGTGGTTGACCCGCTGCCGCTTAATTCATACCATATGCACATAATAAACCCTATCTTATTAAAATCACTAGAAATTTTATAATGCTAACAAAACTTTTTTTTACTAAAATTACTTCAAATGCTTCAAAAATCCTTTTAAGATTTTTTTCACTTTCGTTAATTGCCGTATTTTTAGCCGGCTGCTTACATCAACCTGTTCAAGAAGAACTAAATCTTGCCTCTGATGAACTATCACAACTTGAGGAGACTTCAGAATCCAATACTGAAATAGATACCTGGCAACGTATTCGTAACGGTTTTGATTTGCCCGATATAAAACACAAACGTGTGCAACAAGAGCTCAACTGGTTTAAACGTCACCCTGAATACATGGCTCGTGTTGTTGAACGTGCTCGACCTTACTTACATTATATTATTGAACAGGTTGAAGCTGCCGGTATCCCGACAGAAATTGCATTATTGCCCATTGTTGAAAGTGCCTTCCAACCCTTCGCCTATTCTCATGGCCGTGCTGCTGGTATCTGGCAATTTATTCCTGCAACAGGTAAACGATATGGTTTAAAACAAAACTGGTGGTATGACGGCCGTCGTGATGTTTATGAATCAACCAAGTCAGCAATAAGATTATTAAAAAATCTTAATGTAAATTTCAAAGGCGACTGGATGCATGCCTTAGCCGCCTACAATACCGGTGATAGACGAGTCCACAGAGCAATACGTCGTAATAAGCGCAAAGGTATATCCACTGATTTCTTTTCATTAAATTTGCCAAAAGAAACTCGCGCCTATGTACCTAAGTTATTAGCACTAAGAGATATTATTGAATTCCCAGAAAAATACGGTATACAGCTCGATGAAATTCCAAATAAGCCTTATTTTGAACAAGTAAAATTAGATAGCCAAATTGATTTAGCACTTGCAGCAGAGATGGCTGGATTAGAGCTTGATGATCTTTATCGTTTAAACTCTGGTTATAACCGTTGGGCGACTTCTCCTAATGGCCCTTACGATTTATTATTACCTGTTACTCATATCGATGGATTTAAAACTAAGTTAGCTGAGCTTCCTGCAAATAAACGTATTAAGTGGATTCGTCATCGTGTTCGTAAAGGCGAAACACTTGGAACTATTGCACAAAAATTTCATACCAGTGTTCGAACCATAAAACGTGTTAACCGCTTACGTGGAAAGATGATTCGTGTTGGCCGAGGTTTAACTATCCCCGTTGCAAGTCGATCATTACGTGAATATAAATTAAGCGCAAACCAACGTAAAAGTAAACTACAAAATATTCCTCGACAGGGACGAAAGGTTTCTCACATCGTACAACAAGGTGATACCTTCTGGGAGCTTGCACAATATCATCGTGTCGGTGTTCGACAACTTGCTAAATGGAATAGCATGGCTCCAACTGATCGTCTTCAGGCAGGCCAGCAATTAATTATCTGGTCACGTCGTGGTAGCTCGGTTTCATCAGCAGTGGATATTGAAAGTTTATCCGCCCCACCACGACGCAGTATTACAAAACGTATTGGCTACCGCGTAAGAAATGGTGATTCGCTTGCTAGAATATCGAGTAAATTCAGAGTCACAATTAAACAACTTAAACGCTGGAATAGAAGTGTACGAACCAAAAAATATTTACAACCGGGGCAATGGCTTACATTAATAGTTGATGTGGCTCGCCAGTCAGGTAGTTCTTAATTTTTTAGACTACCTTTGCCGTAGTGAAAATTTAATTAACCTATGTATCTGATGATGAAGCAAACAACAGCTCAACTTTGTCTATAATCCTGTTCTTAGAAGCAGCAGCCTTCATAAATATGACAACGGACTCCAGTTCGCCAATAGCAGCTCGTATATTTATACCTTGAGAAGCAAATAATTTATGCACTTCGCTACCGCAGAACTGAATAAGAAAATCATCATTACGAGCCATACCAATGGCTAAACCGATTAGCGATGGTAATACAGGATCATCGCTTTCTAATGAAACCATGTATGAAAATCGTTGCCAGGCTTTTGTCCAATGTTCTTTTTCTGACTTCCCTATTAATTTTGTATCAATTCGTAAAAACAAAACCATAGAATTAACATTTTGACTCAGTGTTGTCTTACTGCTTTTTTCTAAACGACAAAGAGATGATAGATGATGTTCAATGCAATAGTCGCATTGATAATACTGCGCTAAACTTAGAGCAACGTATTCCTTCTGCTTTAAATTTAGGTAGGAATCCCATTTCTCTTCACCATCAGTACCATTAAAGATAACCATATGCATAAGGTTCATTATGTCTGATATATGTCTCGGAAAAATATTATCCTGAAATATCTTGCTGCTCATATAAAAAACCTTCGTTAATATTCCAAAAAATCTGGAACAGGTGAGAAATGGTCACATATATAATCTGCTTGTCGAAAAGTATATATATATAGACCAGAATCATTAGTTTATTGCTCTCTAAACAAAGAAGCTTGTAACAACTCCTTTGTATAACTATTTTCAGGATTTTCAAATAGCTTTTCGGTTGCTCCCTCTTCAACCACTTTACCATTTCGCATTACTATAACTTTGTGCGACATAGCACGTATCACCTTCAAGTCATGCGTAATAAACAAATAACTTATATTATGTTTTTTCTGTAGATTGCTTAATAAGGTTAAGACTTGTTTCTGAACGGAAACATCTAATGCGCTGGTAGGCTCATCCAGCAAAATGAGTTTTGGTTCCAATATAACAACACGCGCAATCGCAATTCTCTGCCGCTGCCCACCAGAAAATTCATGTGGATACCGGGACAACATGGATTCTTCCAGCCCCACTTCTTTCAGTATATTTATTATTCTTTGATAACGCTCTTCTATAGAAAACTCAGGGAAGTGAATCTTTAAACCTTCTTCAATTATTTGTTTTATGTTCATCCTTGGTGATAAAGATGAAAACGGATCCTGAAAGACGACCTGTATATCTTTGCGCAAGGGTCTCATTTCACGAGAATTCAAATCACTAATAATATTTCCGTTTAAGATAATTTCGCCTTCACAGCTCTGTAAACGTAATAGACACATACCAAGCGTCGTTTTACCTGATCCAGATTCACCAACGATGCCAAGTGTTTGTGATTTTTTTAGCACAATAGAAACATCATCAACTGCTTTAATATCACCAATTTTTCGATTAAAAAATCCCGCCTTAATAGGAAAATAGCAACGGATATTTTTGGCGCTTATTAGTTCATCAGCAGAATCAGAAATATCATTTTCACTTACCAGTTTTACAGGCTCACTGTTTAATAAATGTTGAGTGTAACTGTGTTTTGTATTCTTAAATAAATCTGTGACATTGTTTTGTTCTACTATTTCGCCATCTTTCATTACACACACATGATCAGCAAAACGTTTAACCATATTTAAGTCATGAGTAATCATTAACACGGCCATGCCAAATTCTTTTTGCAGCTCTTCTAATAACTCAATGATTTGTGCCTGAATAGTGACATCAAGAGCTGTTGTTGGCTCATCAGCAATCAATAAGCGAGGTTGGCAAGCGAGAGCCATCGCCATCATCACTCGTTGGCGTTGCCCGCCAGATAACATATGTGGGTAAGCATCTATGCGTTTATGAGGTTCAATAATACCTGTTCGGTCTAATAATTCAATCATATGTGCGCGCGCTTTTGCTCGTGACATATTCTTATGTAACATGAGACCTTCTATTAATTGTTCACCAATTCGATAAACAGGATTTAGTGCCGTCATCGGTTCCTGAAAAATCATCGCAACATCTTGCCCACGAACTTTTCGCATATCATCTTCATTAAAAGATAATAAATCTTGTCCAGCGAATTTAATTTCACCATGAAGATAATGTGTTTGGCGAGTATCGTGCAGTTTTAATATCGAAAGTGCGGTAACTGATTTACCTGATCCGGATTCACCTACCAGAGCAAGTTTCTGCCCTTCATGCAAATCAAAACTTATATTACGAACAACTGAAGTTAAGGGTTCAGGTGGAAGACCAAATGCCACTTCAAGATTTCGAATTGATAATAAAGGATTTATATTTTGTTTAAATTCAGACAATAGATATTCCTACAAACCTAAGTATTTGCCGTCATTGCGAGGAAGTATTGGTAATGTAATTTCCAATATTGACGTGGCAATCTCAAGTTTAAGCGTATTATTCATGAGATTGCCACAGTCATTTTATTCCCTCGCAATGACAGGTGTTTTTCGTTTACTGTTAAATTCATCATTACATTTTTACAACTTAAACCAAATTATTTTAATAACTCTGCGACCTTTGCGTTCTTTGCGCCTCTGCGTTGAAATTTTTTGATTTTATTTTTATCCACGACGCGAATCCAGTGCTTCACGTAATGCTTCACCAATAAAAATTAATAACATCAAGGTTCCAACAAGAACAACAAAAGTACTCATTGAAAGCCACCAGGCTTCTATATTTTCTTTTCCCTGCGCAAGTAATTCACCAAGACTTGGCGTTGATGGTGGCACCCCTAACCCAAGAAAATCCAGACTGGTTAAAGCCAAAATCGCACCACTAATTCGAAAGGGTAAAAAAGTAACAACCGGTGTCATGCTGTTTGGTAATAAATGACGAAACATAATCGCACGATTGGATAACCCTAACGCACGTGCCGCTTTAACATACTCCATATTTCTACCACGCAGGAACTCAGCACGAATATAGTCAGCAAGACCAATCCATCCAAATAATGAGAGCAATATAATTAGTAACAAAATACTTGGTTCAAAGAGTGATGCAAAAATAATGAGTAAATAAAGTTCAGGCATAGATCCCCATACCTCAATGACTCTTTGTGTATACAAATCAATTCTGCCGCCAAAATATCCTTGTATAGCTCCAGCAACTACTCCAATAGTAATACCCATAATTGTTAAGGCAAAAGCAAATAAGATTGACAGTCGAAAACCATAAATTAATCTGGCTAAAACATCACGCCCACGATCGTCTGTACCAAGTAAATTGTCAGATGATGGCGCGGCAGGATTCGGTTGTTGATTATAGTAATTGATAGTGTCATAACGAAATGGGTTTAGTGGGTATATTGCCCAGTTATTATCTGTATTAAGTAGTTCTTTTACATAAGGATCTACATAATCACTTTCTGTTTCAAAGTCACCACCAAAGGTTGTTTCCGGGTAAACTTTTAAAATTGGAATATAAAAAGAGTCCTGATAGTAAACCAACAAGGGTTTATCATTACTTAAAATTTCCGCAAACAAACTTAAACCAAATAAAATAATAAATAACCATAAACTATAATATCCTCGCTTATTTGTTTTAAAACGTTTCCAGGCGCGGCTACTCTCTTTATCAGGTTTTATATCTGTCATTGTCGATTCTAAATTCATACTAATTATTTTTGCGATTCAAACTGAATACGTGGATCAACAAGCACATAGCTTATATCTGTAATTAATTTTGCAACCAATCCTAATAAAGTAAATAAATATAGTGTTCCTAACACCACCGGATAATCACGTTTCAGTATAGAGTCGTAAGCTAACAAACCTAACCCATCTAAAGAAAATATGGATTCGATAAGAATGCTACCAGCAAAAAAAGCCCCAATAAATGCACTTGGAAAACCTGTAACCAGAGGAATCATTGCATTTCGAAAAACATGTTTATATAAAACGGTGTTTTCAGATAGGCCTTTTGCTCTGGCAGTTAAAACATATTGTTTTCGAATTTCTTCAAGAAAACTATTCTTGGTTAAAATTGTCATGACTGCAAAACTACCTACAACTAATGAAATAACAGGTAGAGTAATGTGCCAAAGATAGTCGGTAATTTTCCCGAACCAGCTTAATGTTTCCCAGTTATCCGATGTAAGTCCTCGTAAAGGGAAAAGATCCCAAAAACTTCCACCACCGAACAAAACTAAAAGAAATATACCTAATACAAAACCAGGGATTGCATAACCAATCAAGATGACCGTACTAGTGAACACATCAAAGGGGGTTCCATCTTTTACCGCCTTGATGATACCCAAAGGAATACAGCTTAAATAAACCAGAACAAAAGTCCAAAGACCTAAACTTATAGAAACAGGAAGCTTGGATGCCATTAGTTGCACAACAGATTCCTGATAGTAGTAACTATCACCTAAGTCAAAAACAATATAGTTACTTATCATTGTAAAGAAGCGTTCAGTCGCAGGCTTGTCGAAACCATATAATGCGTTTAATTCAGCTAACTTTTCTTTATCTAAACCTGCATTACCACGATATAAAGTTTGACTTGAACCTCCTGCCTCACCCTGAGATTGCCCTTGCGACTGCATTTTATGAATAAGTTGTTCAACAGGACCGCCAGGTACAAACTGAGTAACAATAAATGTCAATAACATAACACCAAACAATGTCGGAATCATGAGCAACAATCTTTTTAAGATGTATGCAGCCATAATATTATTGTTTACTCAAATTCATTGTTTGCCGCTTTTTTGTCCACCAGGAACTTAATACCCAGCTTTCAGCAGAAAAATACAACGGTAATTTTTTTGGATAGGCAAACTTATCCCAATATGCAAGTCGATGCACAGCAATGTACCAATTTGGTATTAAATATTCTTCATGCAGCATTACTCGATCCAATGCCCGGGCAGCAATAATAACTTCATCACGACTCTTGGCAAAAACGATATGATCAATTAACTTATCAACAGTTTTATTATTTATACCAATAAAATTACGCGAACCTTCTTGTTTTTCAGAAGATGAATGCCACATATTATAAAGTTCATTCCCTGGAGATTGTGATTGAGGATAAGAAGCCACCATAAGATCAAAATCAAAAGTACGGCTTCTCCGAGTATAAAGTGAGACATCAACTGTTCTATAACGAAGCAAGATCCCTAGTTTCCGTAAGTTATAAGCAAATGGGGCTAAAATACGTTCAAAACCTTTTTGTGCCAGTAACACATCAAATTCAAAATGGCGTCCTTCTTTATTTTGTAATACACCCTCTTTTACAGTCCAACCCGCTTCTTTTAAAAGTGCAGCCGCTTCAATTAAATTTTTTCTTAAGTCACCTTTATTTTTTGTTGAAGGTGGTGTCCAGACTTTATTGAATAGTTCAACGGGTAAATCCTTACGATAACGGTTGAGTAATTCAAGTTCTTTACCTTGAGGTAAACCGCTAGAAGCTAATTCACTATTACTAAAATAACTATCGCAACGTTTATATTGATTGTAAAAAAGCATGCTATTAGACCAACTGAAGTCAAAAGCTAACGTTAAAGCCCGTCGTACACGTTTATCTTTAAATAATTCTCGTCGAGTATTAAAAACAAACCCTTGCATGCCGGCATTATTATGATGCTTTAACTCTTCTTTTATTATTTTTTTAGAATCAAACTTTTCACCAACATAGTCACGCGCCCATTTCTTAGAATAACTTACCAGTTTAAAATCAAATTCTGCAGCCTTTAAAGCTTCAAGCATTACCGTGCTGTCCTTATAATACTTATAAACAACCGTATCGAAATTAAACATTCCCTTACGCGAAGGCAAATCTTTTGCCCAGTAATTTGAGTTTCGTATATAAGTAATATTTTTTCCTAAAGAATATTTTTCAATGGTATAAGGCCCACTTGCTATTGGTTTTTTACGTGATAACTTGTCAAACGATTCACCTTCCACCCACTTATGTGAAAAAATGGGGATTTGTGCAGCAATAAGATGTAACTCTGGATTAACACGTGTGAACTCAAATCGTATGGTTCGATTATTTACAATAACGGCTCGTTTAATATCCGACCAGTAAAAACGATATTGGGGGTGACCCTTTTTACTTTTAATTGTGTCAAAAGATATTTTCACATCTTTTGCTAATATTGAGCTGCCATCAGAAAATCTGGCAAGAGGATTAAGCTTGAATGTTACTGATAATTTATTTTTAGCTAGTTTAATGTCGCTCGCAATATGAGCATAAAGACTATAAGACTCATCCGTACTTTGCACCATCAAGGGTTCAAAAACCAACCCGGCTAAACCATCAACATAGTTACCTTTCAGGATATACGGATTAAAACTATCGAAATTTCCGAAACCCGGTAAAATTATTTTGCCACCTTTTGGGGCATCCGGATTCACGTAGTCAAAGTGTTTGAAATTATCGGGGTATTTAGGGGAGTAACCTAAACCTATGGATGGAGATGCGACAGCAACCAGATGCGGTAAGAATAAAATAGCATAAAAAGCTAACAATCTAAAAATACGCACTCACTATTTCCTGTTTGACTACCGTTATTATTATTGCAATAGCGCAATTGCCGTATGAATATTACCTTAATTTGAGCAAATTAGGTTAATTTTACTCAATCAAAATTAAATAGCAGTGAAGCCATTGGTAGTCTTTGAATTTACTGGCAAACACTACTTTAATACTCGGCGTTAAAGCATTATCATTGAACAACTGAATTTAATGAAATTAAAATAAATAATAAACAGAGGAGTATATTATGGGTTTTCTACAAGGCAAACGTGCTCTTATTGTTGGTTTAGCCAGCAATCGTTCAATCGCCTGGGGAATTTCACAAGCGATGCGTCGTGAAGGTGCTGAACTTGCCTTTACTTACCAAAACGAAAAATTACAAGATCGTGTTGCCAAAATGGCGGCTGAAATGGATTCTGAAATCATCGTTCCTTGTGATGTAAGTAGTGATGAACAAATTGAAAATGTCTTTACTGAACTTGATAACTATTGGGATAGTTTAGATATTATTATTCATTCGGTGGCATTTGCTCCCCGTAACGAGCTTGAAGGTGATTACCTGGATAATGTGACTCGTGATGGTTTCCGTTTAGCCCATGAAATCAGCTCATACAGTTTTGCCGCTTTAGCAAAAGCGGGTCGCAATATGATGGAAGGCCGTGACGGTGCATTGCTGACACTCAGCTATTTAGGTGCTGAACGTGCAATGCCAAACTACAATGTCATGGGGCTTGCTAAAGCCAGTTTAGAAGCGAATGTTCGCTACATGTCACAAAGCTTAGGACCTGATGGTATTCGTGTTAACGGTATTTCAGCCGGTCCGATTCGTACACTGGCAGCTGCTGGAATCAGTAATTTCCGTAAAATGCTCAATGAAGTTGAAACAACAGCACCACTACGTCGCAACGTGACTATTGAAGATGTAGGAAACGCAGCGGCATTCCTTTGTTCTGATTTAGCATCAGGGATTACTGGTGAGATCACTTATGTTGATGCAGGTTACAACACTATTGGTATGCGTCCGTTAGACAGTGAATAATCTCATTTCATGAGACTTAAAAAAGGCCGCATTTGCGGCTTTTTTTGATCTGTAGGTCCGCTCTTTAGGCCGACGATTTAGTCTATCGAAACCACGTAATTAGAATAGCTATTCAAGAATAATGATTGATGTTTCAGTACCCGGTGAAATCACTTATGTTGACGCAGGTTACAGTACTATTGGTATGCGCCCATTAGATTCCGAATAGTTCATTTCCAATCTGGAATCAAAAAAGGCCGCTAAATGCGGCCTTTTTTGATTTTGTAGGTCGGTCTTTAGGCCGACGGTGCGATATATCGAAACCCAATAACTCTTTATTAAAAAATGTTCTATTCGAGAACAACCGCTGATATATCAGCACCGTGTCGGCCTAAAGACCGACCTACAAAATTTAATTTAAAGTGACCTTTCTTCCTGTAGTATATTTTCTTCGCCTTCCAATCGAGCAATAATAACTGCACCACATGAATCACTGAAGACATTCACCGATGTTCTAAACATATCCAGAATTCGATCTACGGCTAAAATTAATCCCAGCGCTTCAACAGGTAATCCGATCACACCCAGAATAATTGTTATCGCGACCAGGCTAGCCGCAGGAATACCCGCTACCCCTATCGAGGTAAGCAACGCAACCAGTACAACCGTAAACTGAACAGTAAAGCTCAACTCTAATCCATACGCTTGAGCAATAAACATTGCGGCAACACACTCATACAAGGCAGTACCATCCATATTTACAGTGGCACCCAAAGGTAAAACAAATGACGTTGTTTTATTAGAAACCCCGGCATTTTTCTCAACACACTCCATGGTCATCGGTAAAGTCGCAGATGAAGATGCTGTTGAAAAAGCCGTCAATAATGCGGGAGACATCGCTTTAAAATGGCGATTGGGACTAACGCCTGCAACAAATTTAAGCATCAAAGGCAGCACTACAAGTACATGGGTGGCCAGTGCAAGTACCACACTAAGGAAGAACCAACCCAATGTGGACGCCAAACTCAGCATTTCATTTGGATCCATGCCAGCAATGACTTTTGCGACCAAGGCAAAGACACCTATGGGTGCAAACTTCATCACCACATCGGTGATTTTCATCATCACTTCCAATATACCCTGCCAAAAATTGTATTGCGCTTCAGCATAAGCTTCTTGAATTCGGGTTATAAAATAACCAAATAAAATAGCGAAAAATATCAGACCTAAAAGTTGTCCATTTGCAGCTGCAGCAACAACATTTGATGGCACCATACCGAGAAAGACACCGGCTATGTCACCTACTCCTCGCTCAGCAACTTTAGCCGCAGCAATCTTGCCCTGCTCTATATCAAGCCCTAAAACAAGCTGAGCAGGCTGACCATCTATAATTCCAGGCGTGAGGACATTGACAAAAAATAAGCCCAGTAAAATTGCAAAAAAACTTGTGGTCGCATAATAGAGAAGAGTTCTACCCCCCATGCGAGCAAGACCATCACCACCGCCGATACCGGCAACGCCAACAATGATAGATGAAACAATAAGGGGAATGATGATCATTTTTAATGCATTCATGAACAATGCACCAAAGAATGTGAAAATTTCGTAAAAAGTAATGCCAGCAATACCGGCGGTTTTACCGGCAAAAATACCCGCAAAAACGGCTAACACTAAAGCAATAAGAATTTGCCAATGTAACTTAAGTTTGAGAACGGTAGAAAACATGTACTTCCCCTTATGTAAATTATTTTTCTTATAAAGAGACCTTAACTCAAATGAGCTAAAAGTCTCAAAGTAAAATTCTCAAGAGGAGTCAGAAGTAAAAAACCACGTTCTAAGAACGTGGTTTTGATCTCACCCTATAAGGGTGTATAAAACCGCTCATCCTCTGTAGGTGAGTTCAAGGAGCACTGTAGAACCGCTGCGCGTTGCTTAGGTCGCATCAGCACTTCTTCGCTGCGCTCAGGTCGCTAGTAATGGAACGAACAAAAAGGCTAAAAATGATGGATCCGTCACGTTGTGACTTGATCCATCCTACAAATTAAACCTGTACAGATAACATAATTTCTTATTTATAGGCTAGAGCCGTGAACTCGCTCCACGCCCTAAGGACGTGCTTTTATTTTTTAATAAACTCAGGCTTAATTATAATTTTTACCATTGTTAGTTTGCTTCCGATTCAGTATCAATAGCGGTCTGAGATATTGAAATATCTGCTTGAGATTTTAGATGTTGTACAAATGAATCATAAGCCGCATCACCCATTACTTGTAGAGTACGAGCATCATCAGAGCGAGCATCTTCATCATTCTTAACATTAAATAGTGCGACAATTGCCTGACTACCAGATTGCAATCTGGTTTTATCCCAGTTTGTCGCTGAGTCAACAGGTTTAGGCATTGCAAAGACATACTGTCTTAATTGTTCAGGCAGTTTGTTTTTTGTCTCTGCTTTTGCTTTTCGTTTAATCCAGCCAGTTTCAATCCATTTAACTTCCGGATAACGTTGTTTAACAGAATCAATACTCTCATTACCTTCTATACGCGCGAGAATATCAGTTGCCACGTCCTGTACTTTTTTGCTTGCTTGTTCCTGCAACAAACTATTTTTAACTTGTGACTTAACTTTATCCAATGCCTGTACTGATGCTGGTAGATGCTCTTTAATTCTTAAAACAACTAATTGCGTATCTGATAATTCCAGAAGTTCACTATTACGACCTTCCTTAAGTACTTCATTACTAAAAGCAGCGGCAAGAATTTTCGGGTTAGCAAAAAGTCCTGCTCCACCACGACGAGTCATTAATGTACTTATTTTAACTTTTAAACCTAACGCATCAGCTACAGGTTCAAGTGAATCAGGTGATTCATAACTTAGATTATTCATTTGATCAGCATCATCAAAGAATACTTTGCCCGCCAGTTGATACTGTAGTTCTTTTTTAATTGCAACTTTAACATCAGCTAAAGGTTTTAATTTTCTTTCCGCTTTAATTAAAATATGACGCACTTTACGTTCTTCAGGATCACCCGCACGAATATCATCCAGTTGAATAAGTTGAAATCCTGCTTTTGATTTAATAACTTTACTGAGCTCACCTTTCTTTAGAGAAAAAACAATATCATCAAATTGTTCGTCAACTCCTCGAGTGAGATAACCTAAAACACCACCTTGCTTTGCAGAACCTTTATCCTGAGAATGTTCTTTTGCTAAAGCAGCAAAGTCAGCACCTTGTTGAATCTGTTTGCGTAACTCTGTGATTTTCTTTTCGGCAGCAACATCATCATTCGCCATATAATTTTCAGGTGAACTTTCATAATGCTGACTAACCATTTTATCGGTTACTTCCTGCTGCGCAGCAACATCATCCATATTTAATTCAATATATTCGAGTTGCACTTTTTCAGCCGTTAAATATAACTGACTGTTTTTTTCGTAATAGGATTTAATATCTTCATCACTAACATTAACTAACTTGCGATAAGATTTAACTGAAACATCAAAATAACCAATGTCTCTTTTTTGATTTTGTAATATTGCTAATGTCTTTTTCTCTTTCTCAGTCAGGAATGCACTTGTCGTAATTGCACCATGAATTTGTTGTGTAGCAATATCACGCGATAAATCATTTTCAAATGCTTCACCATTCATACCCTGTAGAGATAAAACTTCTTTATACCTTTTCGCTGAAAATACGCCACTTTCCTGAAAAGCATCATATCCCCTTATTTTATCAAAAACCTGTTCTGATGAAGCAAGATAACCCTGATCATGCAGCATATGGTTCATTACTTCCTGAGTTATTAAGCCTTGTAATACTTCTCTCTTAACTCTTGCTGTACTAAACATTTCAGGACGGTATTGATCGCCAAGCATGTTGCGTAAACGTTCCTGATAATTTTGATAGGCTCGAGTCAATGCGGTACTACTAATTTCAGTACCATTAATTGATGCCACTACAACTTTAGATGCACCGGACAAATAACTTCCTAAACCAAACAAGGCAAAGGAAACCACTATTAAACCCACGACGATCCAGACAAAGGCACCCTGAGCGTTATTACGAATTGCTTGCAACATAACTTATACTTTTCTATTAATTATTAATTGGACTGTATTATACGTTTATTATTTATTCTTGTATTTAAAAATTCTACATAAAAAAAGGCGCAACCTATACAGATTGCGCCTTTAGTAATAGTGGCGGAGCGGACGGGACTCGAACCCGCGACCCCCGGCGTGACAGGCCGGTATTCTAACCAACTGAACTACCGCTCCGCGATTTGGTGGGTGGTACAGGGATCGAACCTGTGACCCTCGCCTTGTAAGGGCGATGCTCTACCAGCTGAGCTAACCACCCTGATTGAACGCGCGCTAGTTTAAGGCATCTTTAAATGCTTTACCAGCTTTAAATCCAGGATTTTTTGATGCTTTGATTTGTATCTCTTCACCAGTACGTGGATTACGGCCAACACGAGCAGCACGGTCACGAACAGTAAAAGTACCAAAGCCAGCAATAGCAACTTGGTCACCATTTGCTAAAGTATTAATGATACTGCTTACCATTGTATCTACAGCGCGTGCTGCAGCAGCTTTTGAGATGTCTGCACTTTCTGCAACAGCTTCTACGAGTTCTGATTTATTCACTTAAATTCCCCCTATTGGAATGACAAAAAAAATACCGCCCAATTAAAATTTAAGAGCGGTTTTATATATTATTAACGTATGGATTTATACCAATGCTAACTAGACCGGGTCAAGCAATCTGTGCACAGTGTACTTGTATGACCGCATAAAACCAGTACTTTTTAGTGAGTTTGTATATTTGTACTGTCTGTTTTTTTAGATTTGCTCACTTTTCCACCAGTTTCAGCTTTAGATAAAGGTTTTGGTGAATGTACTAGCGCTTCTTGTAATACTTCATCAATCCAACGAACGGGTTTAATATCCAGATTTTCTTTTACGTTATCCGGAATTTCGGTTAAATCTTTACGATTTTCTTCCGGAATGAGTACCGTTTTAATTCCTGCTCGATGTGCTGCAAGTAACTTTTCTTTCAAACCACCAATCGGTAAAACTTCCCCACGTAAGGTAATCTCACCTGTCATAGCGACATCATTACGAACTGCAATACCTGTTAACGCAGATACTAACGCAGTACACATACCAACACCTGCGCTTGGACCATCTTTTGGAATTGCCCCTTCAGGAACGTGAACATGAATATCATTTTTCTCAAAGACTTCATCTTTAATACCTAAAACAGAAGAACGACTTCTTACTACTGTCATAGCAGCTTGAATAGACTCTTTCATTACATCGCCAAGTTGACCTGTAACACTCGTTTTACCTTTACCGGGTAATACCGCTGTTTCAATCGTAAGTAGCTCACCGCCAACCTCAGTCCAGGCTAAACCATTGACCTGACCCACTTGATCATTCTCATCAATAACACCATAACGGAAACGTTCTACACCTAAATATTTTTCCAGATTATCTCCGGTGATATCAACATGAGAAACATCTTTTTCAAGTAAAATTTCTTTTACAACTTTGCGACACAACTTGGCTATTTCACGTTCCAGGTTACGTACACCTGCTTCTCGGGTATAGTTACGAATAATTCCACGAACAGCATCTTCACCAATACTGACCTCATCGTATTTAAGTCCATTGTTTTCAATTTGCTTTTTCACTAAATAACGCATTGCGATATTTAATTTTTCATCTTCGGTATATCCAGACAAACGAATGACTTCCATACGATCTAATAACGGCCCTGGAATATTCATTGTATTTGAAGTTGCAACAAACATCACTTCCGACAAGTCATAATCAACTTCCATATAGTGATCGTTAAAGGTGTGATTTTGTTCTGGATCTAATACTTCTAATAATGCTGAAGCGGGATCACCACGCATGTCCATCGCCATTTTATCCAGCTCATCTAACAAGAATAATGGGTTGCGCGTTTCAACTTTAGATAAATTTTGAATAATTTTACCGGGCATAGAACCAATGTAAGTACGACGGTGACCACGAATTTCCGCTTCATCACGTACTCCACCTAATGCCATACGTATAAACTTTCGGTTTGTTGCTCGTGCAATCGATTTAGCAACAGAGGTTTTCCCCACACCAGGAGGCCCTACTAAACAAAGAATAGGTCCTTTCATTTTTTTCATACGCTGCTGTACTGCAAGATATTCTAAAATGCGTTCTTTCACTTTTTCTAAACCATAGTGATCGGCTTCTAACACTTCTTCTGCTTTAGAAAGGTCATTGCGGATCTTACTGCGTTTTTTCCAGGGAACACCGACCATCCAATCAAGATAGTTACGTACAACGCTTGCTTCTGCTGACATTGGCGACATCATTTTTAACTTAGCAAATTCCGCCTTGGCTTTTTTCAATGCTTCTTTTGACATACCGGCGCTCTCGATTTTCTTTTCGAGATCATCCATTTCATTTGGTACATCATCCATATCACCCAATTCTTTCTGGATGGCTTTCATTTGTTCGTTTAAATAATACTCACGCTGACTTTTTTCCATTTGGCGTTTAACACGTCCACGGATACGTTTTTCAACCTGCAAAATATCAATTTCAGATTCCATTAAGACCATGAGGTGTTCTACACGCTCACGCAGATCAACCACTTCCAGAATTTTTTGCTTTTCATCCAGCTTAAGTGACATGTGCGCCGCTATGGTATCGACCATGCGATCTGCTTCTTCAATACTTGAAAGTGAGGTCAAAATTTCAGGTGGGATTTTTTTGTTTAACTTAACGTACTGATCAAATTGTGTTGTTAATGAGCGCACCAATACTTCGGATTCACGATCATCAACCACTTCTTCATCGAGCTCTTTAATTTGCGCCGTAAAATATTCTTCCTGGCCAAGGTAATTAATAATGCGCGCACGTTTATTACCTTCAACAAGAACTTTTACTGTGCCATCAGGTAATTTAAGCAATTGCAAAATGCTTGAAACAGTACCAATTTGATATAAGTCTTCTTGCGTTGGTTCATCCTGTGCTGCACTTTTTTGAGCAACTAATAAAATTTGCTTATCATTATCCATTGCCGCTTCTAAAGCTTGAATAGATTTTTCACGACCGACGAAAAGCGGAATTACCATATGCGGATAAACCACAACATCCCGTAGCGGTAAAATAGGAATTGCGGATAATTGAGTTTCAACCATTTCAGACATGTTGCTGTCCTGTAATTATTTGTACGTTATAAAAAATAAACTTAGTCGCTCATATATGAGGTTAACGGCTGAACTTTTCAAGGACTTTAGGAAAATAATCATTTCCAATAAAAAAAGGGGTCTTTAAAGCCCCCTTTATTTATTCTTCTGCTGAAGCAGCTAACGGTTCTAAATTTTCATAGATGAAGAGCGGTTCTCCATCCCCATTAATACTCGAATCATCAATGACCACTTTTTCAATATTATCCATTGAAGGCAAATCATACATTGTATCGAGTAACGCATGTTCAAGAATAGAACGTAATCCACGGGCACCTGTTTTACGCTCCATTGCCTTAGCTGCAATTGCAGTTAATGCTGTATCGCGAAATTCCAGTTCACTACCTTCCATCTCAAACATTTTTTGATACTGCTTGGTTAATGCATTTTTAGGTTCAGTTAAAATTCGAACCAACGCATCTTCATCAAGTTCACTTAATGTCGCGACAACAGGCAAACGACCAACAAACTCGGGGATTAAACCAAATTTTGTCAAATCTTCAGGTTCAACACTATGAATAACTTCGCTCAGTGTTTTCTTATCAGATTTGCTTTGAACTTCCGCACCAAAGCCGATGCCGCCTTTTTCAGAACGATCACGAATAATCCGATCCAGACCAGCAAATGCACCACCACAAACAAATAGGATGTTTGAGGTATCCACTTGCAAGAATTCCTGCTGTGGATGTTTACGGCCACCTTGGGGAGGAACAGAAGCAATCGTGCCTTCGATCAATTTTAATAAGGCTTGTTGTACACCTTCACCCGAAACATCTCGAGTAATTGACGGGTTATCTGATTTACGAGAAATCTTATCGATTTCATCGATATACACAATACCTGTTTGTGCTTTTTCTACATCGTAATCACATTTTTGTAATAACTTCTGAATAATGTTTTCAACGTCTTCGCCTACATAACCGGCTTCCGTTAATGTTGTTGCATCAGCAATAGTAAAAGGCACATCTAGTAAACGGGCAAGTGTTTCTGCAAGCAATGTTTTACCACAGCCTGTTGGGCCAATTAGAAGAATATTACTTTTAGAAAGCTCAACGTCATCTTTTTTCTGACCTGTTTCTAACCGTTTGTAGTGGTTATAAACCGCAACCGCAAGTACACGTTTAGCCTTATCCTGGCCAATCACATACTCATCAAGAATGTCTTTAATTTCATGAGGTGTTGGGAGTGCCTCCCCTTCCGACTTACTGGACTGCTCTTGAATTTCTTCACGAATGATATCGCTGCATAATTCAACACATTCATCACAGACAAATACAGACGGACCCGCAATAAGTTTGCGAACTTCATGCTGACTTTTACCGCAAAAAGAACAGTAAAGTAGCTTGTTTCCACCGTCACCAGTGCTCTTATCATCACTCATTTTATTCGCCTCATCACGAACATTATCATCTTCTATACCATGCGTCGTTTTTGTGACTTTTTCAAGTCATCACAACACATTTTTAACCTTGATTTTGCTGCTATTTTGTACACTTAAAACAGCAATAATTACAGGTTTCTAATCTTCTTTCGTCATATTACGTTGAGTCATTACTTCATCAATCAAACCATACTCAACAGATGTTTCCGCGTTCATAAAGTTATCACGGTCAGTATCTTTCTGGATGTCTTCCATACTTTTTCCAGTATGGTCCGAAAGGATTTTATTTAACCGTTCCCGAACTTCAATTATTTCACGAGCATGGATCTCAATATCACTTGCCTGCCCCTGAAAACCGCCTA
>JAGLTQ010000033.1 GCA_023135195.1 Gammaproteobacteria bacterium
GCTGGTGAATCATGGTACGAGCATGTGGCAAGGCATAACGTTTACCTGCTGCACCCCCGGCCAATAATAAAGCGCCCATACTGGCTGCCTGGCCGATACACAGAGTGCTCACATCGGGTTTAATAAACTGCATGGTGTCATAAATAGACAATCCAGCCGTTACCGAGCCCCCTGGCGAATTAATGTATAAGTATATGTCTTTATCTGGATTTTCAGACTCAAGAAAAAGCATCTGGGCAACCACCAGGTTTGCCATGTGATCTTCAACTTGTCCTACCAGAAAAATAATGCGTTCTTTCAATAATCTGGAATAGATATCGTAAGAACGTTCACCACGAGACGTCTGCTCGACGACCATAGGAACCAACTGATCCATAATTTCTGTATTAACTGTTTTATCGGTCACGAAAGATTATCCTTAAGGGTAATTTGTTAAATATTTAAAACATGGCATGACTATCAGGAAGCAATAATCGTGCACAAATCTCTATTTATTTTTGTTCAGAGTTCATAATATCTTTGAACGTTACCTTCTTATCGACCACTTTAGCTTTTTCCATAGCCCAATCGACAATTTGTTCTTCAGTCACTAACGCTTTAACTTCTGCAAGACGCTGATTATCACCGTTATACCAATCAATCACTTGCTGAGGCTGCTCATACGGAGCTGCAATTTCTTCTATTTTTTTCTTAACTCTGCCTTCATCTACTTCAATTTTTTCTGATTGAGCGATTTCAGACATAATCAAACCTAACTTTACGCGACGAATGGCTTGATCAGCAAACATGCTGGCATCAATCTGCATTCCCTGATCTTGCATACCTTGTTGCTTCAGGTTTTCCAGCATATTCTTTTTAATTGCTTCAGACTCATCTTCAATCAGAGGCTTGGGTACATCAAAATCATGTGCATTAATCAAGGCATCCATGACAGAAGACTTCATTTGTGTATTTAAACGAACGTCCAGCTCCTGCTGCATACTTTCTTTGATTTCTTTCTGCATATTTTCAACGCTAGCGTCTTTAATGCCCAGTTTTTTCGCGAAATCATCATTTAACTCAGGTAATTGTGCTTCTTCGACCTTATTCACATGAGTATCAAACTGTGCAGGTTTACCGGCTAAATCTTTTGCATGGTAATCATCAGGAAAAGTCACGTTTAACGTTACGTCATCTCCTGCTTTGGCACCGATTAACCCTTCTTCAAAACCTTTAATCATGCGACCACTGCCTAACTCAATAGGCATATCATCTGCTTCGCCACCCGGGAAAACTTCACCATCAATCATACCTTTGAAATTGATATTGAGTTGATCGCCTTCTTTTGCTGCACGATCTGTTGTTACCCATTCTTTATGCTGACCACGAACGGTTTCGAGCATTTCATCAACATCGGCATCCGCTATCTCAGCAACCTGCTTTTCAATGGTATGTTTAGATAAATCACCTAATTTAACTTCTGGGTACACTTCAAATAAAGCGGTGTATTCCATGCCCTGGCCTGGGTCACTCTTAATAGAGTCAATTTTAGGCTGGCCAGCAGGGTTTAATTTTTCCTGTCCAATCGCTTCATATAAAGTTGATTGCAGGACATCACCTACAACTTCCTGACGAACTTGTTGAGCATATTGCTGCTTAACAATTTTTAGAGGCACCTTACCAGTACGAAAACCTTTCACTTTAACGGTTTTGGTCATATCCTGAAGACGACCATCAATCACAGATGAAAGACGTTCTTCTTCGATCACAACCGTCATTTTACGCTCAAGACCATCGGTGGTTTCAACAGAAACTTGCATACCTTATCCTCTATTTCAATCAGAAAAATTCTTAGAAAAAATGGTGCGGATGGAGAGACTCGAACTCTCACGCCTTACGGCAGCAGAACCTAAATCTACCGTGTATACCAATTTCACCACATCCGCATAAATTTGAGCCCGCAGTATACCGGCTCAAGCGGTTAAGTGGAAACCCATAGGGAAGATTATTTGTTCGGCCATTAAAATTCAAACATTCAAAATCAAGAAAATGATTAATTCCAACACTGTCCAAAAGTTACAAACTCAAAAAAGTACTGATTTTTAACTTACAATTCATTACTGTCATTTAAAATCAGACAATTCTCAGCTATATCACCCTATAAACAGGCGCAACATGTTGATTTAATCGGCTTTTTCAGTTGAACATGCCCATTATCCAATAAACCATCATCAATGCATTAAATCAACATGGATGCCTTGTGCTTCGAGTTTGTCTGCCCTTTTACCTATATAACGCTGAAAATCTGGCTGTTTTTTATACGCACCTGAAGCAATATAATCCATTATTGATTGGGTATGAAATGATTTTAAATAAGCATCGATACGAAAAATATCTTTACCTGCTTTATCAAAAAATACAAAGCTGGGTGAATTATTGATATTCAAGCTATTTGCAAATGACTTAGCTGTGACCTCTTTACCTTTTGTGTCACGTAATTTTTCTTTACTCCACATATCTAAACGTACAACATTAAAACGATTAATTTGTTGAAGTGTTTCTTTGCGCTTAAAAATATCATTGTGTAATTCATCACAGTGATGACACTTTTTTTGTTCAAACAAAACCAATAATGGTTTTTTTGATGTAAGAAGTTTTTTCAGATTGTAAGGTGGTTTTAAAATAAACGCTTCTTCATGTAATTTACCTGAAGTCGGTTTTTTTAAGTGTTTCTGTACATAATTACGAAAAGGTATTTTTGTTTCATTATGACCACGCACATAATCTAAAGCTGTTTCGTATTTATTGGGCGCATAATAGCCATTCACACGGAGTGCAACTTTTCCTTTCTCTGTCAAAAACAAAAGTGTAGGTGTATACATCACTCTCATTTTCTCTGTGAATTTTTTTTCTGTTGTAAGCTGCCCTTTTAAATCTGTAACTTCCTTATCACCCCACATATTGATTGAAATTACATCAAAATATTTTCGTGTTTTGTCTGCTAGCTTTTTCTGACCTAAATTATCTTGTAATAACTTTGCACAATAAGGACAACCATCCTGATAAAAATAGAGTAATACGCGTTTTTTATTTTCAGTTGCTTCCACAACATCTTCTCGCAAATCCAGAAAAGATTCTTTAAACCATAATGGCTTTTCATGATACCCGGGGTTAACCATATCGCCTTGTAAAGAATCAGGAGCTGTTACCTTCGGTTCTTCGGCTTGTACTAAAGAGTTAACGACACTCACACTCAACACTAATATAGATAACATCCAATATTGTAAATTTCGTCTTTGTTGCAACATACTTTCCACCTTCTTCACCAGAAATATTAACCCTTTACTGTGTTATATCGTTTATAGACATCAGTTTGAACAAAAAGAGCGATAAATATCAACATTTATCACTCTCAGATGTCATGTTTTTGACAAAACTCAATCATACCTATAAAGATAGTATGTAACCTATTGTTTTTACAGTATTAATTTATTTATCTGATTTGGCACACATTTCGCATTATCTATCGTGACCGCATTTAACAAACATTTTTGAGGTATAGCGGAGTTACTATGGATAACATTGATCAATACATAAACCCAACGGCTGCTCGTGAACAGCTTGGTATCGCGCCAGCTGAATTACAGCAAACGCTTAAATTAGCAGGTTTGTTACAGACATCATTGGAAATTGACAGTGTTTTAAATTTTTTCCTCCAGTCTGCTCAACAAATTGTTAATTTTGATGCTGCTCACTTTAGTTTCGAAGAACAAAAACTAAACCTTAAGTATGGAAAAACACAGCGGCATCGTTGTTCCTACCGGTTACGTCTTGCCGGTGAATTTCTTGGTGAGCTTGTTTTCACCCGTCGACGCCGGTTTGCTGAGCAGGAAATGGAACACCTTGAAAATCTAATGGGACAGTTAATTTATCCATTACGAAATGCAATCTGGTATCAACGTGCATTACAAACAGCAAAAATTGACAACTTAACGGGGGCACATAATCGCGCAGCATTAGATGAAACACTGGAAAGAGAAATTGAATTAGCGCATAGACATCAAACTGCCCTATCAATAATTATGTTTGATCTTGACCACTTTAAACAAATAAACGACAACTACGGTCATATGATTGGTGATGATGTGTTACGTGAATGTGTTAAATGTTGTGAGCAAGCATTACGTGGTACTGATATGTTATTTCGTTTTGGTGGTGAAGAATTTACTATTGTTTTACCGGGTGTAAATGCAAATGGTGCTTCTCTTGCAGCCGAACGTATACGCGGTGTTATAGAAAAACATGTTTTTAATAGTCGGCAGGGATCTGTACCCGTTACTATTAGTGTTGGAACAGCAAGTGTAACATTGCAAGATACTGCAGAAATAATTATAGAACGTGCAGATAAAGGATTATATTTAGCAAAAAATGCAGGCCGTAACCGTGTTGCATGTGCTGAAGAATCCCCTGAGGCAACTGCAGTCAACGCATAACCCTTTTCAATCAGTTTATGAACCAATTCACATATTCAGACTGTGTAACACAGTCTGGAGGTCTATAATTACTGACATTGCAACTTACAAAAACAATGTCATGGAATATTTAAATCAATTAGAAAAAATGCTTGAAAGCGGACATCGCATCATAACCATGGAAAGTTATGAAGTAGATCGTGTGTGCGACTTATTCCTTGAACTAAGTCGTTTTAGTTCCAAGCCCTATTACCTTGCTCAACCTGAACAAGCTATGCATCGATTCGGGGCTTCACATATCGGTATTCCTAAAACAAATAAACCTGAAGATTTAATGGAGCACATTGAAGCAAGCCAACATTTCGGTATTTATATATTACGCAACTACACCGAAATTTTAGATGATGTCGATATGGTAGAAGATTTAATTAGTATAGCAACGGGAGATACACATAAAGTTGTTGTTATGATTGCTGAGCATATTAAATTACCCGATCAACTAATACCATACACTGTTCGCTCTAAACATCAGATGAAAAATACTGGCTAAAAACCAGCTTTTCTTTATCTAAAATTAAATTCTAACGACGATTGCTAGAAGACTTCCCTTTATATTTTGAACCGGTTGAGTTCGCCTTAAAACGACTTTTATCTTTTTTAGGCGTTTCGTCTACTGTGTATTTAAGCCCGACTGATTTGTATAGATCAAGCATTTCTTTCTCAGTAAGAGCTTCACTTTTTGAAGGACGGACGCGGCGTTCTAATTTAATATCACCGTAACGTACACGCATTAATCGACTAACCGCAAATCCAAAGTATTCCCACAAGCGACGGACTTCCCGATTACGACCTTCTTTCAAAATCACGTTATACCAATGATTTGCACCCTGGCCTCCTGATTCTTTCACATCAGAAAAATGTGCATCACCATCATCAAGCGGAACATTCGTTGTAAGTTGCTTAATAATTTCAGGAGAAACTTCACCTAAAATTCGAACAGCATATTCACGTTCAATTTCACTTGATGGATGCATTAGTTTATTTGCCAATTCACCATCGGTTGTTAACAATAATAATCCACTGGTATTTAAATCTAAACGGCCAACACTTATCCAGCGTCCAGTTCTAAGTTTTGGTAAGTTAGAATAAATGGTTGTTCGACCTTCAGGATCGTCACGAGTACAAACTTCTCCTACGGGTTTATGATAAACAATAACTCGCTGTTGAATTTCAGTGCGTTTTTGATTGATAATTTTATTATCAACTTTTATCTTATCTTTAGAAGTAACTCGATCGCCAAGGGTCGCGACCTTATCATTCACTTTTATTCGGCCTTGTGTAATCCAACGCTCCATTTCACGACGGGAACCGACAGCCGCACGAGCTAATACTTTTTGAAGTTTTTCATCCATAGGAATATGAGTATCTTTAAATAAGTAAGAAAATAACGGTCATTGCGAGTGAAGCGAAGCAATCTCAAGAAAGATGCTAGCCATCATGAGATTGCCGCGATCACGTTGTTTCCTCGCAATGACCGCTAAGAAGAAGGTTAATGTATAACTTCCGCTGCTTCATCTTCTTGAGATGATATTTCTTCAGAGATTGAAGCTGATTCAGTATCATCAGTTTCTTCATCACTATCGGCAGTTGGTATAGAAGGAACCGTAGGTACCTGAAGATCAAGCTCAGCATTAATTGCATCAATATCACGTAAATCAGCTAACGCAGGTAACTCTGTTAAACTTTTGAGATTAAAATAATCAAGAAAACCTTTAGTTGTTGCAAAAAGAGCAGGCTTGCCGGGTACATCGCGATGACCAATAACACGAATCCAGTCACGCTCAATCATTGTTTTAATAATCTGAGAACTAACACTAACACCACGTACTTCTTCTATTTCTGCACGGGTAATTGGTTGACGGTATGCAATCAGTGAAAGCGTTTCTAAAGTTGCACGAGAATAACGTGCAGGACGTTCCTCAAATAATTTAGCAACCCAACTGGAATAATCGTCTCTTACCTGAAAACGAAAACCGCTGCTTACTTCTTTAAGTTCAAGAGACGTATGCTCGAGATACTGTTCCTGAAGTGTTATTAACGCTTCACGAATTGCATCTTTGCCTGGATGTTTGTCATAAGGAAATAAATCCATTAAACGATCTATATTTAATGTTTGTCCCGCAGCGAATATTGACGCTTCAAGAATACGTAATAACTGTTTATCAGACAGATCTGAGTTTATGATGATCTTTTTTGGCTTATCCAAAGTTTCATTGGCATCATTTGCATTTTCTGCAGCAATATTTTTAGCTGTCGTATCTTCTGTGGTATTAGTTTCACTCATGTAACAAATGTCCTGACTTTAAATTTACTTAGTAACCGCAACGAGTGCTTTAACATGTATACGGCCATATAATTCTGTTTGTACAATCTCAATTAATGATTGCTTAATAAGTTCAAGTATAGCTAAAAGACTTACTACTACTCCGCTCTTACCTTCCTCAATAGTGAATAAGTCACTAAAATCAGTAAAGGTATCTGCGTTCAGCTTTTCTAATACCAATGACATTCTTTCGCGAACAGATAATGGCTCCATAGTAATTTGATGGTGCTCAAGCAGTGATGCGCGTTTCATAATATCTTTAAATGCAGATAACACTTCTTTCAAATCAACTTCAGGAGGGTTACGTACAATTTTAAGATTGGGACCTTTCACTTCTGCAACATGAATATCTCTCTCCAGGCGCGGTAAATAATCCATATCTTCAGCTGCTTTTTTAAATCTTTCATATTCCTGTAAACGTCTTACAAGTTCAGCTCGTGGATCACCTTCTTCATCATCATCTAATTTTGGACGCGGTAACAACATACGAGATTTAATTTCAGCAAGCATTGCTGCCATTAAAAGATATTCAGCAGCAAGCTCCCAACGCATGTCTTTCATAAGATCGATGTATTCCATATATTGCAGCGTAATATCAGCAACAGGAATATCGAGAATATCGAGATTCTGACGTTTAATAAGATAAAGCAGTAAATCGAGAGGCCCTTCAAATGACTCATCCAGAAAAATTTCTAATGCATCAGGTGGGATATAAAGATCTTTTGGAACAACAGTAAGTGGCGCGCCTTGCACGACAGCAAAAGGCATTTCTTGTTGTTCAGGATTAGTATTTTCAGTTTCCACTTTATCTCGCTCTAACTGTATTCTAAACCCATGACCTGACGAACTTCACTAATTGTTTGTTTCGCAACGTCACGCGCTCGATCACAGCCTTCATTAATTATACTTCGAACCAAATCACGGTCCGCTTCAAATTCTTTTGCACGTTCATGAATGGGGGTTAATTCGGCTTTTACCGCATCAATAATTGGAGCTTTACAGTCTATACAACCAATACCGGCTGTACGGCACCCTTCTTTCACCCAGGATTTGGTTTCTTCATCTGAGTATACCTGATGCAAATTCCAGACAGGACATTTTTCTGGATCACCTGGATCTGTTTTGCGAACTCGCGCGGGATCTGTTGGCATAGTACGTAATTTCTTCTCAATCACATCAAGATCTTCACGTAAGGCAATGGTATTGCCATATGATTTGGACATCTTTTGACCATCCAAACCGGGCATTTTAGATGCGGGTGTCAAAAGGGATTGAGGTTCAGGCAAAATAATACGACCACTGCCTTCTAAATAACCAAACAAACGCTCTTTATCACCCAAAGTAATATTTTGTTGTGAGTCCAGTAAAGCCTTCCCTTTACCTAGTGCTTCAATATCACCTTTTTCCTGATAACTCTTACGTAAACTACCGTAAAGCTTAGCATTTTTCTTCCCCATTTTCTTAACCGCAGCTTCTGCCTTTTCTTCAAAACCTGCTTCAAGACCATAAATATGGTTAAAACGTCTTGCTATCTCTCGTGTTAATTCAACATGGGCGACCTGATCTTCTCCCACAGGAACTAAACCCGCTTTGTACATCAAAATATCTGCACTTTGTAATAATGGATAACCGAGGAAACCATATGTACCCAGATCTCGCTCTTTTAACTTCAACTGCTGATCTTTGTAACTAGGAACACGCTCTAACCATGACAGTGGCGTCATCATAGAAAGTAAAACGTGTAACTCGGCATGTTCTGGAATTTTAGATTGGATAAATAATGTCGCAGAACCAGGATTTACACCCACAGCGAGCCAGTCAATGACCATATCCCAAACACTTTCCTGAATCACATGGGAGTCTTCGTAATGTGTCGTTAGCGCGTGCCAATCTGCAACAAAAAAGTAACACTCATATTCATGTTGTAGTTTTATCCAGTTCTTTAAAACACCATGGTAATGACCAAGATGTAATGAACCAGTAGGACGCATACCAGACAACACACGTTGCTGTGGATTCGTTAAGGAATTCAATCTTTTCTCCTGAGTGTTCCGGGGTTTAGAGCTTTTGTGGAATTAGAAATGGTGTATTTAATATTATTAGCATTATGCGCGAATTATACCTGATTCTCTCTGTGCATAAAAAGGCATTTTCGAATTCAAACCTAAACTTAAAGTATTTTCTAGCTATTCAAAATGCGAAGGGTCACCCTCACCTTTTCGCACAATTTCCGGTAAGTCACCCGTCATATCAATCACTGTGGTAGGCTCAAGTCCACAGTAACCTCCATCAATCACCAAATCGACCTGATGCTCCAGAATATCCCGGATATCATAGGGATCGGTAAGTGGCATCTCTTCACCAGGCAATATTAATGTTGTGCTCATTATTGGTTCACGGTGTTCTTCGAGCAGCATATGGGCAATAGGGTTTGCCGGTACCCGGATCCCGATAGTTCGGCGTTTTGGGTGCATTAAACGTCTTGGCACTTCCGAGGTTCCTTTAAGAATGAAGGTATATGCACCCGGTGTATGAGCATTCAAAGTTCGATATAAAGAATTATTCGTCAACTTTGCATAAGTACTGATTTCTGACAGGTCACGACACATCAAAGTAAAATTATGTTTACTATCCACCTGCCGAATCGCGCGAATTCGATCCAGGGCCTTTTTGTCACCCATATGGCAACCGAGTGCATAGGCTGAATCTGTTGGATAAACGATCACAGCGCCTTCATGTAACAACTCAACGGCTTGATGAATAAGTCGTTGCTGAGGATTCTCTGGGTGAATTTGGAAAAACTGGCTCATGACAGATCACTGCTTTTCTGCAAACCAATCTTCTCTTTCCATGCATCGCTGTGCCAAAGAGGTATGCTGCCTGCTGGAACATCCTGCATTGCACCTAATTCTCGATAAATGTTCTCTGGACTATGAAAATCTGAACCTTTGGAAATAAACAGATCGAACTGATTAGCCAGTTGAGCCATTCGAATTTCTTCATCCGGGCTATGGCTGCCTGAAATGGCCTCAAAGCCCAAGCCACCGAGCTCTTTGAATTCTGTAATCAGCTGGCGTAAACGAGTTGCAGAAATTTTATAACGTGCCGGATGAGCAATAACGGCAATACCACCGGCTCCTTGTATCCAGCTTAAGGCATCTTCCAGACTGGCCCATTTCCCCGCAACATAACCCGGTTTACCTTTCACCAAAAAACGTTTAAATACCTGACGGATATCTTTTGCTCTGCCCTGTTCAACCAAATAGCGCGCAAAATGGGTACGACTTAAAATTTCACCATTAGCAAACTTTTTTGCGCCTACAAGTGGATTCTCTAAACCCTTTTTTTCTAATTTAAGTGCAATCTCTTCGCCACGGCGGCCTCGAAATTCACGTAATACTTTTAAACCTTGATTTAAAGCCTCATCATCAGGATTAATGCCAAGGCCAACGATATGAATTGTTTGGTGGCTCCAGGTAACAGAAATCTCAATTCCAGGTACAAATTGCAAGCCCACTTTATCTGCTGTTTGAGCCGCTTCCTTTAAGCCTTCAGTAGCATCATGATCGGTTAATGCAAATACCTCGACCCCTTTTTCATACGCACGCAAAACCATCTCTACTGGTGTTAGTGTCCCATCAGATACCGTGGAATGGCTATGTAAATCACAATGTAAATTCATATGTGCGCGCAGTCTAACTGATTAAAGACACCCTTGTCATGGTGATAAATTCCAATAACAGAAGCTAAATTTTAATTATTCAAGTGAAACAAATTAGCAATAATATTGTCCCAAGCTTTGATAATAAAAATGAAGAGCTCAGCTCTATGCCATTCTCTGGGTATGTATTTTTATTAGAGACAAAAGCACTAGTAAAATCACACGAAATTGTAGGAAAAATAACCAATTCTGCTGATGAAATGATCAAAGCCAATAAAGATAAATCAGAATCAGGACGTGCAAGGCGAATATTGAACTTGAATCACGGTATAATTACCGCAAGAAAGCATAATATATAGATTATGCCGTCACTGTTTGGATAGCTGATATTACGATTACCCAGTGATACTGAGCAATTTTACGACTAACAACACAACATTAATATATAAGTGGTTTTTAACAATGAAGTTTTTATTTGATTTTTTCCCTATTGCACTATTTTTTATTACCTTCAAATTTTACGATAACCCTGAAGAAGGCGTGTACGCAGCAACTGCTGTTGCCATTATCGCAACCATAGTACAAGTCTTTCTCTTCTGGCTTAAAAACAAACGTGTTGAAAAAATGCATATTGTTACACTGGTGCTTATTACGGTATTAGGTGGTGCGACATTAATTCTAAAAGATCCGTTCTTCATAAAGTGGAAACCAACTGCTGTTAATTGGATGTTCGCTATCGCTTTCTTTGGTAGCCAATTTATTGGTGAAAAACCTTTTGTAAAAAGAATGATGGCGCATGCAGTAGAACTACCTGAAAATATATGGAGCAAACTTAATTTCGCCTGGGTTGTCTTCTTTACCGCTATGGGGTTCGCTAACTTATACGTTGCATTTAATTACAGCTTATCAACATGGGTAGATTTTAAAACCTACGGCATGTTAGGACTAACAGTTTTGTTTGTTATATTACAAGCAGTTTTTCTCGCCAAGCACATGCCGGATGAGAACACAGAAACAAACAGTGAAGAAAAAACTAAACTAAAAGAAGAAGCTGAATAAAATGTTATACGCAATAATTTCACAAGATGTAGAAAACAGTCTTGAAAAAAGACTCTCTGTTCGACCTGCACATATAGAACGCCTGGAAAAATTAAAAGAACAAGGTCATCTTATTATCGCTGGCCCTCACCCGACTATTGATAGCAATGAACCCGGTCCAGCAGGCTTTACCGGTTCATTAGTTGTCGCCGAATTTGAATCTTTAGAAGCCGCTCAGGAATGGGCAGATAACGATCCATATATTCAATCAGGCGCATATGAATCCGTAATAGTTAAACCCTTTAAAAAAGTCTTACCCTGAAATTTAAAAGTTATTAAGGAAAATAAAATGAACAATTTTACATTAAGTACAGCTAGCATTTTACTCGCAACATTATTATCTAACTCCGCCTTTGCCTTAGATAAAAATACAGTCGCGGCAGTGAATGGTAAAAAAGTCACACAAAAACAATATCAAACATACTTGAAACAACTCCAAGCCAGAAATCCAAAAGGAAAACAAGCACCGCTTAACCGCCAACTTATTTTAAATGAATTAATTAATCGTGAAGTTCTTTTACAAGAAGCGAAGAAGCTTAAATTACATAAAGATAAAAAAGTTGCAGCATTAATTGAACAGCAGAAAAATAACATTCTTATTCAAGCGCTTTTATCGAAGTCTCCAGCAGCAAAACCTGTGAAAGAGAAAGAATTAAAAGCCTTTTATGATAAAGAAATTGTTGGCTCAGATCCTAAAGAATATAAGGCTCGCCAAATTCAGGTAAAAGATGAAGCAAAGGCAAAAGAAATCATTAAAAAGCTTAATGACGGCGCAAATTTTGAAGAAGTAGCAAAAGAAGAATCAGTTGGTATATCAAAAAAAGATGGTGGTGATTTAGGCTGGTTTGCAACTGAAGCAATGCCACCCGCACTTGCAAAAGCAATTAAAAAGCAAAAGCTGGGAACACATAGTCAAAAACCTATTAAGACACAGTATGGCTATCACATTATTAAACTGGAAGACTCTCGTAAACGCCAAATGAAGAGTTTTGATGATGTTAAAAATCAAATTCAACAATTAATCCAGAATCAACGTTTAAAAGAATACGTTATAAAGTTACGCAACAAAGCAAAGATTGAAGTTAAATAACATCGATACAGTAGTCATTTAAAAAGCCCCATTATTTGGGGCTTTTTTTTATTCCTGAAATTAGTCCTATATAGCTGCTTCCGGCCCATTAGTTGTCATTTTACATCGAAATGAAACATCAAGATTAAATAGTGAAAGCAGACATTAATGTATATTTGGCACTAAGAGTGTGTGTTGTCATCTTAGCCGTGATTGGAAAATGTTTTTAAAACTTGTTTTATGCAATTCCCCAGGATGATTTGTATAACCAAGAAGAAAGTTCTTCGGAAGATATAGGGCGACTAAAGTAATATCCTTGGCCTATATCACATCTTAATATCGTCAACATATCAAGAATTTCTTTACTCTCAATACCTTCTGCGACAACGGTTAATCCTAAGTTATGTGCAAGGTCAATCGTTGAGCGCACAATGACGGCATCATCATCATTTGTGATTAACCCAAAAATAAAAGATTGATCAATTTTTAATTCCTGTACAGGTAATTTTTTCAGATAAGAGAGTGATGAATAACCCGTTCCAAAATCATCAATGGACAATTTGAAACCCATATCGTGTAATCGCATAAGTAACGCAATTGCACTTTCAGGCCGGGACATAATGGCAGATTCAGTGATTTCCAGTGAAAGATTACTGGCGCTAACCTGGTGAATAATTAACAGGTTTTCAATATAGTCAGGTAGACTAGGATCAAGTAAGTTACGTGTTGACAGATTCACTGCAATATTTAGATCGATACCTGATTCATTCCAATTTTTAATTTGTAGTATAGCCTGCTCCAAAACCCAGAGTGTGAATGGTCTAATCATCCCTGTCTGCTCAATCATCGGAATGAATTCTACTGGAGAAATCATCCCCTTATCTGGATGTGGCCAACGCGCCAAAGCTTCTACACCCTTTATTTTACCCGTCTTAATATCAATCTTGGGCTGGTAATAAAGTTCTAATTTTTTATTATTAACCGCTTCACGCAATTCACTATAGAGCTTTAGATGTTGCAAACTAAAAAGATCATCATCATGATTATAAATATTGAAACCATTAACATCATTTTTGGCGGCATGCATAGCTATATCTGCGTGTCTTATTAATATATCAGAGGTTTCACCATGTAACGGATATATCGCGATTCCAATTGCCGCTTCAATCTCAATGGGCATGCCTTCGATAATAATATGCTGTTTGAATAATGTCTGAATATTATCAATTGCAATAGTAATATTTTCCATATTGATACCTGGTAAAACAATGGCAAATACATCACCGTTAAGGCACGCCACTGTATCAGCATCACGTAGAACTTCCACTAAACGACTCGAGACTTTTTTAATTACAAGATCACCGTTATGATGTCCCATCACATTATTAATATCCCGTAAACGGACTATATCAACAATAAGTACCGCAAGTGTTGATGATTCACGACGTGCTATATTTAGCGCATGTTCAAGACGATCATTTAATAGAGAGCGGTTAGGTAAACCAGTTAACGTATCATATAACGATTTATATTCCAGTTCTTTAATATATTTCTTCTGCTTACTGACATCCTGAACGATAGCCGTAAATAAGGGGGGGGATTCTTCGGTTGTTATTTGTAAACGTATTTCAACCGGATAGCTCGAGCCATCTTTGCGTTGATGGTTGCTTTCAAAATTAATCTGTTGGACCTCACCCTGACGTAACGGTTCGATCAAAGCAATAAACTGGTCTTGACTTAGATCAGTTTTAATATCAACCGCTGTGAGTTGCTGTAATTCAGTTAAACTGTATCCAAGATTTTGACATGCACCATGACTTACATCAATGAATTTAAGTGTGTTTGCGTTAAACGTATAAATTTCATTCCATGAATGTTTGAATATTTTGCCCATACGTTCTGACAATATATCAGCTAGTCGCAATTCAGTAATGTCATGAATAATACACGTGGCATGCTCAGGCTTTCCTGTATTGTCGTACTTAATTTTACAATTTTCACGAATATATTTTACTCGACCATTCTGCATTAAAATACGATAAACAATTTCATAAGGCAACTTTTTCTCGAGATAACTATGTAAGTTCTGTTTTACAAATCCCCGATCATCCGGGTGAACAATATCTATAATTTTTTCGTAACTAATAGTTGAATCATCAGGATTAATTTCTAATATATTATAAACTTCATCTGACCATGAATAATCATGACTCTTCATGTTCGACTCCCAGCTGCCCATGTGTGCAATATGCTGTGCCGCAGAAAGATGCTGCTGACTTTTCTCAACTTCATGCATAGAAGTTCTTAGTTGTCGCTCTGTGCGATCAAGAATAAGGTAGAAAAAGAGAAAAAGAATAATGCCGACTAAGAATGAACTACCGCATATAATGGCAACTGTTTCCCATGTACTTTGAATACGTTGTGTCATATCACGCAATAACACCATACCACCGACGTTACGTTGACCAACATCCAGTAAAGGTAAGATGCGACCTTGATAGTGTTTCGCACCATCTTCTAATTTGATGTTCTCAGCGAACAAAGCATTATTTTTCTGAGAGAGAATGTTATTCAGACCATGAGGCAACGTATTCAAGGTCTGTGAAACGATGACCCTGTTTGCTAAATAATTCCAGTCAGCCTTTCGCCCGAGTATCTTCATACCGGAACGCCAGTCCATCTCATGCAAATATTGTTTATCTATTACAATCCATAAATTAACTTTAAAAATATGTTGCATATCATGAATGATCTGATCAATTTCTTCACCGAGTTCAATGTAACCCAGTAACTTACCTTGCTCCCATATCGGAAGCACGCCTCGAAGTGTGAAGGTTCCTAATGGCCCCAGCTCAATACCCGAAAAAAATCTTTTCGTTTTTTCCGCCCCGAGTGCGGTGTAACGATTAATGACATCGCTGTGACGAGCTGGCTGGTGAACACGTAAAATGTTGATGCGTCCAGGATCGTGGAAATAGAAGTGACTAACATTATGTTTTGATCTTGATTTTTTAAATAAAGGTTCAGCAAGAAGAAATAATTTTTTACGATCACGAAGTTTAAGCGCCGAACGAATTTCTGAATTTACTGCAATCGCATCCAGAGCTGAACCAAGTTTATGGGCTCGTTCGTCTAACGTTGCGTGGTAGTAGCCCTCAACGGATTGAATGCTGCGCGAGAGGTCATCGGTTAGATGTTTCTGTTCTTCGCTATCAACACCGACAATAAATAGAGCTAATATCAAAGACGACATAATCGCCAAGGGTACTAGAATGCGCACTTTTAAATTATAAATTTTATATTTGATAGGTGTCCCATGATTCTATTGCATCAATCATAAATACTTCTTTAAATATCTATTGGCAATTAACATATTACCTGAAGGGTAATATAACATCAAAATATGGATGTTTCGGTTATACAAAGCCATATTTTTAAAATTAATTAACGTGTATGGATGTTATTGGTCACATTGAAATAACATATTTTATGTACAATCTAAGATTCTTTAATCGTAGTCTGACTACGCACGCAGATAAAGATGATACCCATGAGTTACGAGCCTCCACGTTTGCCATGTTATGTTTACGTACACGACAATACTTAATTTAGCGTATTATATTTTTTTCTTTCACATCTACATTTTGTAATAAGAAAACTAGATGTGAATGACTGGTTTTAATAGATTTCTGTGTCATATAAGCTTTTGTTAACAGGCGGCTTTGGGTCGATACTGTTGAAAAACTCTTTTTTTGTTTAAAATAAAAAATTACAGCTTATATAACGAGCTTTAATCATTTATATATGAGGGTAATATAATTTACAAGATAGCTTTACTAAGATCATCTTGTTGCCTTATATAGAATAATTGAACCTTATTTTATAAAAAAATAACTTATCCGAAATTTCTATGTTATAAAGATTTCGAGTTTTTCAACAGTATCGGTCGACAACAGACACTCACCATTACTCATTAATCCCATTTAAAGAACCAGGCACCAAAGAATAAAAACACGGCGCTTTGAACGGTAAGTATTATTAAATGGTAACTGATATCAACCAATCCCGCTCCATCAATCATAACGGTGCGAGCTGCAGCAGTAACATGAGTAAGAGGAAATATTTCTGCAATGTTTTGCATTACCGGTGCAGCACCCTCAAGTGAAAACCAGACTCCGGAAAAAAACATCATCGGCCAGCTAAATAAATTCAGTAATCCACCTGCCGTTTCTTCACTTGTAATTCTAGCTGCGATAATTAAACCTAAACTGATCATGCTCAATGCGCCAAGTGCAAAAACCAGGAATAAATTTAAGTGAGATCCATTCATAACAAAATCAACAAAGAAATGTGTTCCATAAAAAACAAATGCAGTAACAACCATGATTAAGATCATTCTCGATGCAATTTGTGCAGACAAATACTCAAAAGCAGTGATTGGAGTAGCTTTTAATCTTTTAAGCATTCCATTTTTTCGATAGCGAACGATGACAAAACCAACACCGAATAATGCGCTAAACATCATGTTCATTGATAAAATTCCTGGAATAACCCAGTCAATATATCGAATCTGTTTTCCGCTGACTGTTTGCTTTTCAAATTGTTGTTTTTCTAAACTGATTTTCTTTTGTGATCCAAGTAGAATTTTTTCAACGAGATAACCACTGGGTGATTCAGTATTAATCCAGTATTGTTGCTTTTCAGCATCCAGTAACAGATCTACTTGATGACGCTGAACCTTTTTAATCGAATGCGAAATTGCACTATCAGAAGTATCAACAGAATAAAACTCAATGTGCTTTAAGCTTAAAAAATCTTTTGCTTGTATGGTTGCAGAATTTTCATTAATGACGCCCACTTTAAACTGCTTACCAATATCACCTGAGAAAGCAAAAGAAAACCCAGCTACAATCAAAACAGGCATGAGGATATTCCAGCTCAATGAAGAACGATCTCGAATAAATTCTTTATTTCTCGTAAAGAATAAAGCTAAAAAACGTTTAAACGACATAATGCTTCCAATTAAGCTCTGAGTTCTTTTCCAGTAAGTTCCAGAAAAAGATCATCCAGTGTTCTTGGTCTTATCTGTAACAGAGAAAGTGAAATTTTATTTTCAATTAAAGATGATATTACTTCATTAACATCACATGTTGTAATTTCTACATGTCCATTTCGTTCATGAATCGTATAGGGTGATAAATCGAAGTCTTTTAATTCTGCTTTAGGTAATTGTAATACCACATCATTGAAATTTTCTTCTAGTAGTGACTTTGGTGTGCCCTGCGCAATGATTTTCCCATGATCCATAATTGCGATTTCATCACAAAGGTTATAGGCTTCATCCATATAATGTGTCGTTAGAACAACCGTCTTACCTTCTGCTTTAATATCATTAATTAAGTCCCAAAAATTTCTTCGAGCCTGCGGATCTAAACCCGTTGTAGGTTCATCAAGAAAGATAATATCTGGATTATTAACCAAAGCAATCGCTAACAATAAACGTTGACGTTGCCCACCAGATAATTCACGATTATCTTGATCAAGGTATTCACTTAGATTACAACGTTTAATCAGATTATCCAGATCAGCATGTTGAGGATAAAAATTAGAAAACATTTCTAACGTTTCACGAACCGTAATATAGTCTTGCAATGCTGTGGACTGAAACATGATCCCGGCTTCTTTTCTAAACTGGTCTCCTAAAGGTTGACCTTTGTAAAGAATTTCACCTGAGGTCGCTTGATTAATACCCTCGAGTATTTCTACAGTTGTTGTTTTACCCGCGCCGTTAGGCCCTAACAAACCAAAACAAATACCCGCTCGTAAAGTGATATCGATACCATTTACAGCTTTAACGGATGGATAATGCTTAACCAGGCTTTTTATTTGCAATAAATCTGTTGCCAACCTGAAAGTCCTTAAATAAATGAATGCAAATTGAAATACTAATTATGAAATGGAATTTATGACAAAACTAATAACTAACATTTTCCAGTAGTTCGATATCAACGCCAAGAAAATCTGCAACTTCTTCTAACTTATATAAAACTTCAATCTTAAAAGGTGTGCCGTCCGTTAAGGCTTGATACATTCTTGCAACACCATAGTTAAGTGGCGTACTCACCCAAAAAGCTGATAAATTTTCATCGCCCGCCTGATAAGTATCTAAACGCCGTTGCGCAATAGCCCAAAGGTCATCAAAACTTAAATGTATTGCGTTAATATCTCGAACATCATAAAACCGGTGTAACGTTTCTTTTGCCGATGCTTCCTGCTCTTCAAGTTTTTCGACCCATTCATTCGCAAGAGAAGCATTTAATTCGCCATCAATTTTACCGCATATAATATTATCAATAATTTTTGTTTTATATGTACCCATTTTTCTCTCGATAAATCTTAATAATTAAGTTTCTTAAATACTAGTATTGAATTGAAATTATAACAATTAACGCATGTTTAATACTGTGTTTTTCAATTTTTAATAATTCACTGCGATAACATTTTTATAAATTCCTTTTCATCCAGGATGCTAATACCTAAACCTTCTGCTTTAGTTGCTTTTGAGCCTGGGTTTTCACCAACAACAACATAATCGGTTTTTTTTGAAACACTACCCGATACTTTTGCACCTAAATTTTGTAATGCTGCTTTTGCTTCATTTCGCCCCATAGACTCAAGCGTACCGGTAACAACAAATATTTTTCCTGCTAATGGTAGTTCATCCTGACTTTTCTTTACGATTTTTGGCCAATGAATACCAACAGAGATTAGCTGTTCAACCACCTCAATATTATGAGTCTGTTTAAAAAAGGTCATTAAATTTTCAGCAACAATAGGTCCAACATCAGGAACAGCTAATAACTTTTCTTCATCTGCATTCATGATGTTTTCTAACGATAAAAAATGATTAGCCAGTGTTTGTGCGGTCGTTTCACCAATACTGTGTATTCCCAGAGAAAATACAAATCTCGAAAGCGTGGTTTTTTTACTTTTCTCTAAAGATGCTAATAGATTCTTTGCTGACTTTTCACCTGAACGTTCAAGTTTTATCAGTTGTTCTAAATCAAGATTGTAAAGATCTGCGATTGTATGGATTAAACCCTCATCGACTAATTGTTCTACCAGCTTATCACCGAGACCATCCACATTCATTGCTCGGCGAGAAGCAAAATGTTTAATCGCTTCTTTACGTTGTGCTTCACAATATAAACCACCGGTACAAAATGTTACGGCTTCATCTTCAAAGCGAGCCGTTTCTGACCCACAAACAGGGCACGTATTCGGTAAATAAAAACGTCGAGGTTTACCTTTACGTTTTGATTTTACAACACTAACTATTTGAGGAATAACATCACCTGCTCTGCGTACAATGACAGTATCCCCTGCTCGTACATCGAGCCGGTCAATTTCATCCTGATTATGTAACGTCGCATTACTGACCGTTACACCACCGACAAACACAGGCTCTAAACGTGCAACAGGTGTTAAAGCCCCGGTACGTCCTACTTGAATATCAATATCAAGTAATGTTGTCATTTCTTCTTGCGCAGGAAACTTACGGGCAATAGCCCAACGTGGTGCTCGGGAAACAAAACCAAGAATATTTTGAAATTTAATATCATCAACTTTATAAACAATGCCATCAATTTCATCTGGCAAGTCATTACGTTTTTCTGCTAATTTTTCATAGTAGGCGTTACAACCTTTCTGTCCTTTAACAACCTGGCTTTCCGGATTAATACGCATACCCCAGGACTTTAACTTCTCCATCATTTCACTGTGTTTGTTCGGCAAGGTCATGCCTTCAATCAAGCCAATACCATAACTATAAAATGATAAAGGTCGTGTCGCTGTTACTCCAGGATCAAGTTGACGTAACGAACCAGCAGCAGCATTTCTTGGGTTTACAAAAGGTTTTTCACCCTTTTCAAGTTGTTGGCGATTTAGTTTATCAAAGCCTGATTTTGGCATCACAACTTCACCGCGAACTTCAATTAACTTTGGATAATCCTTACCACGAAGTTTTAAAGGTATCGCATCAATGGTTCTTATGTTTAACGTAACATCTTCTCCGGTACGTCCATCACCACGTGTAGCGGCACGAACTAACAAACCCTTCTCGTATAGAAGACTGATTGCTAAACCATCCAGTTTTGGTTCTGCTGCGTATTCAATATTTTCTTTTTCAACAGCCTCACGAACACGTCGATCAAAATCACTCATATCCTGTTCTGAAAAGGCATTACCCAGAGATAACATCAGCACTTCATGTTGGACTTCAGAAAAAGAATCCAGCGGTGTAGCACCAACACGTTGAGTTGGTGAGTCAGGTGTAATTAATTCAGGATATTGTTGTTCAATATTACTTAATTCATTAAGTAAGCGATCATATTCGCTATCAGGAACATCAGGATTATCTAATACATAATATGAATAATTATGAGAGTTAATTTCTTCACGCAGACTATCAATGCGTGTTGTGATTTTTTTATCAACCATTACTTAATGACGTTTTTGACGTTGAGATGTCTGTTGCTTAAGGCGGTATGTTTCTACTTTATCTTTTAAATGAGAAATAGTTTGTTGTGTCAGCACACTGCGGTTTTCATCACACAACTCTCCGCTTAATGCCTCTGCAAGTCGTTTACTTATTTCCAGTAAATCATCTAGTGCTCTTCGACATTCAACTGGACCAGGTAATTGTAAAAATACAGCAAGCCCGGGTGTTGTCACATCTTTTAATTTTGTTGAGTCAAAAAAACCAGGTTCAACGGCATTTGCAATACTGAAAACTGCCATATTGTCATGTAAATAATGATATATCTGGTGTTCACCGTGTTTTAAACCTGCCGAAGTCATAACCGCATGGATACCTTCTCCGGTAAAGACATGACCTTTAGGTGACATGATATAAAGGATAATAAGAAGAGATTCCGGACCAGTTTCAGTTGTATCTTCAACCGCGGTAAAAGTTATTTCTTGTTGTTTTGTATATTCTTCAACACGATCACGTCCGGAAATCACTTTGCTCAGTGCTTCGAAATCACTAAAGTCCGGCTCATCTTCAATTGGGGTTAAAACAGGAATAAGATCATCTTCATCCGAAACACTATGTTCAGATGAAGAGATATTTTTATTTTCAGGGTTGAATAATTTTTTCAGTAAAAAAATTAAATCATCATCAGACGAACGGAACTTTATATAAATCCCAACAACAACAACTAATCCAATAATAACTAAGGTTAAACGTAATGAATCCATACTATTTGCCTAACCAATAACCGTTTTAAGTTAAGAAATTCAAGTGTAGAAATTTAATAATTATTCCCTCGACAATTGCTCCTCGA
>JAGLTQ010000034.1 GCA_023135195.1 Gammaproteobacteria bacterium
ATTCATTGCATCAAACCCAAAAAACCTTCCTGCTTTTGAAGGCATAATTAAAAAACTTTATTTTGACAAAATATTTTTGGGGCGGCTTGATTTTAAAGTGTCACGTAAAAAATACGGCCTTTATTTTGATGAAATTATTTTGTCGGCTAAAAACATGAAAGCGGTTTCACATGGTTCATGGCGCTATGCTCGTAAAAAACACAAGACCGATGTAAATATCACCTTAAGCAGTGATGACTTTGGCGGCATGTTAAAAGACCTCGGCTTTGCTGTCATTATTGACAAAGGTAAAGCAAAGACATTAGGTAAGATTAATTGGGATGGTGCACCAACACAATTTTCATTGGCTAGCGTTAATGGCACTATTCAGCTCAATATTGAAAACGGAAATATAGTAGAAGCAGATGCAGGAGCTGGACGATTACTCGGTTTTTTTAGTTTATCTTCATTACCTCGTAAACTGTTTGGTGATTTTTCCGACACATTTAAATCCGGTTTTAATTTTGATACGGCTAATGGCGAAATTAAACTTGAAGATGGTGATGCTTATATGGATGATTTCCTGATAATTAGTCCCGTTGCAGAAATTGCCGTGAGCGGTCGAACGGGTTTAGTTGCTGAAGATTATGAAAATACCCTTGAAGTGATTCCTCAAATTGGAGGAGGGCTTGCCGGTGTAACGGCACTTTTAATTAATTTACCTACTGGTATAGGCCTTTGGTTGATAGATAAGCTCACCGGTGAAAAAATTAATAAAGCCTCGACAAAACACTATGAAATTACAGGTAGTTGGGAAAAACCTATTATTGAAGAATTGATAGAAGAGGATGAGTGATAATGTTTGACGGGGTAAAAATATATTTATGGTATGCTCTCTATTATGAATAGATTGATTACAGGTGTCATTACATTATTTTTTGTAACAAATGTGTTTTCTGCAGATGTTGAATTATTGCATGCAAATGAATGGTCTGTACCGAAGAAAGCAGCAATTATACTGATGATGCCTGCAATACAAAAAAGCATGGAAAAATTGCAAAAAAACGTAAATAGTACCTTGAAAATAAAATATCCAGGTGGCGATGAAGGTACACTTTGGGTTAACGAACTTAGAAGTTGGTTGATCGCATTAGGGTTATCATCTAATCGAATAGAGCTGGTACCGGGTAGTGCCATTTCTACAACAATTGAACTTGAAGTAATCTCTAACTAATTTAAAGACTAATATAAATTCTTATGACAAAAATAGCAGCAATCCAGATGGCTTCTGGTACCAACGTAAGTGCAAATTTAAATGAGGTTAGCCGGCAAATCTTAAGCGCGGCACAAGCCGGTGCAAAATTGATTGTTTTACCTGAAAACTTTGCAATTATGGGTATTCATGATTCAGATCATGTACAAATAGCTGAAGAAGATGGTGCTGGTCCAATTCAAAAGTTTCTATCAGAACAAGCAAAAAAAAATAAGGTTTGGTTAGTTGCAGGAACAATTCCGCTTAAATCTGCGGACGAAGACAAGGCGTACGCAGCCTGTCTGGTATTTAATGATATGGGTGAACGCATTAGTCGATATGATAAAATTCATTTATTTGATGTACATCTTGAAATTACCAGTGAAACGTATAATGAATCTGAAACAGTTGCCGCTGGTAATGAAGTGGTCGTTGTCGATACACCATTTGGGAAAGTTGGCTTAACGATTTGTTTTGATTTACGCTTTCCTGAATTATTTCGCCAGCTGGTTTTATTGGGTGCGGAGATTATTGTTGTACCTTCTGCCTTTACTGCTATTACCGGTAAGGCCCATTGGGAAGTTTTACTTCGTGCCAGGGCGATTGAAAATTTGTGTTATGTGGTCGCTTCAGCACAGGGCGGTTACCATGTAAATGGACGTGAAACTCATGGTGATAGCATGATCATCGATCCTTGGGGTGTTGTATTAGATCGTTTACCGCATGGGTCAGGTTATGTTGCTGCTGAAATTAATATTGAAAATACAAATAATATTCGTCGAAATTTTCCGGTATTACAAAATAGAAAAATTTCCTGTCCCATATCTAAAGATGACCTAACGAGTAAAAATTAATATGGATTACCTTGATACCGCTAATGAGATTTTGTTGTTACCGACTGGTCTTGAAGTGAATGATTTACAAAATGTGCTTGATCAAATGATGGGTAATAGTATTAATCGGGCAGATCTCTATTTTCAGACATCACGACATGAATCGTGGGTATTAGAAGACGGTATTGTAAAAGAAGGCAATTATAATATTGAACAGGGTGTTGGTGTTCGAGCAGTAAGTGGAGAGAAAACAGGGTTCTCTTATTCGGATGAAATTGTATTGCCGGCATTAACCCAGGCAGCAAATGCGGCAAAAACTATTGCTCGTGCAGGACAACAAAATCAGGTTCAAGCCTGGAAAAAACATTCATCACATCAATTATATCTACCTATAGATCCATTAGATTCGCTTTCGACAGAAGAAAAAATTGATTTACTAAAACAGGTTGATGCAGAAGCACGTAAACAAGACCCTCGTATAAAACAGGTTATTGTCAGCCTTATAGGTGTACATGAAGTTGTTTTAGTTGCCTCAAGTGATGGAACCTTAAATGCCGATGTCCGTCCTTTAGTAAGAATGAATGTAACGGTTATTGCTGAAGATGGTGATGAACGTGAACAGGCAAGTTCAGGCGGTGGTGCTCGTGTGGGCTATGAATATTTTATTGAAGAAGATCGTGCTTTAGGTTTTGCTCGTGAAGCAGTTCGTCAGGCGCTGGTAAATTTAAAAGCGGTTGCAGCACCGGCTGGTTCGATGCCCGTTGTTCTCGGTCCGGGCTGGCCTGGCGTATTATTACATGAAGCCATTGGACATGGACTTGAAGGTGACTTTAACCGTAAAGGGAGTTCTGCCTTTAGTGGCCGTATAGGTGAACGTGTTGCTTCACCATTATGTACAATTGTTGATGACGGTACTCTGGATGCACGTCGTGGTTCATTAAACATGGACGATGAAGGCACAACAACACAACAAACAATGCTCATTGAGAAAGGTATTCTTAAAGGGTATATGCAAGACAAAATGAATGCTGAATTGATGGGTGTAGAATCCACCGGTAATGGACGACGTGAATCTTACGCGCATTTGCCTATGCCGCGTATGACGAATACTTATATGTTAGCTGGTGAACATAATCCACAAGAAATAATTGAGTCCGTTGAAAAAGGTATTTATGCGGTTAACTTTGGTGGTGGACAGGTTGATATTACCTCGGGAAAATTTGTTTTCTCTGCCAGTGAAGCATATTTAATCGAAAATGGAAAAGTGACTCAACCTATAAAAGGTGCAACCTTAATTGGTAATGGCCCTGAAGTATTGAAGCATGTTTCTATGGTAGGGGACGATCTTAAGTTGGATTCGGGGGTTGGTGTTTGCGGCAAAGAAGGTCAAAGTGTTCCCGTTGGTGTCGGACAACCGACTTTAAAAATTGATAGTTTAACTGTTGGTGGTACGGCTTAAAGTAAACTGTCATTTCGGAGTAACGCAGTTCAGTTAATGATTTGATTTTATTTCCCCCTCCCTTAGGGAGGGGGCTAGGGGGAGGGGAGTATTATAAAAATCACCCCTCCCTAGCTCTCGACAATTGCTCCTGCATTGTTCTACCTTCGCCCATCCATGGGCTCGTCCCCTTGAAGGGGAGGGAACTGATTTTTTAATTTTATATTCTTAGCTCTATGTTAATAAAATAGTAAATTCCCATTGAAAAATAAAATCGAAAACATTCTTAATAATCTGGAACAACAAGGCTGGTCTGTTCAGGAACATTTTTTTCCTGCCGAATTAATTCAAAAATTAAAAGAAACACTCTCTTCTTTTCGACAACAAGGTCTTTTAAAACAGGCCGGCATAGGTCGAAAAAATAATTTTCATATTGAACAATCAATTCGCAGCGATGAAATAAAATGGTTTGATGAAAATAATACGAATGAATATCAAAAAGAATATCTGAACATTGCTCAACAATTACAAGATGCGATAAATCAGCGTTTTTTCCTCGGGTTATTTGAACTGGAAGTTCACTATGCCTTGTATCCTCCGGGGGCATTTTATAAACGTCATCTCGATCAGCACAAAAATCAGGATATCCGGGTTATAACGTTGATAACCTACCTGAATGAAAATTGGGAAAATGAAGATGGAGGAGAGCTTCAACTTTATTTAAAAAATGGTGATACCATCTCAATTTCCCCGGAAGCAGGAACAGTCGTTTGTTTTTTTAGTGCAGATTTTGAACATGAAGTGTTACCTGCAAAACGAGAACGTGCGAGTTTGACGGGGTGGTTTCGTAAACGGACATAAAGACAGCCACGAAGGGCACCAAGAACACCAAGAACACTAAGAAAAACAATTTGAACCACTGGGAACACGGGGAGCACAGGGAAAAAAATATTAAAATTATATACCCCGTGCTCCCCGTGGTTTTATCTTTAAGTCTTTTCCTTTGTGTTCTTGGTGTCCTTCGTGGCCAATCGTAGTTATTCAAACAATGTTTTCAGGTATTTGAATATTTCCCGTGCAGATTTGGGTGGTTTCTTGAGTTTTGTTTCTTTTTCTGACTGGCGAATGAGCTGTCTCAAATGCTGACGATCGGTATTCGGTGCTTCGTTTATCAGCTCTTCCAGAGCTTTATCACCCTCAGCCAGTAAGCGATCTCGCCATTTTTCCAATTGGTGGAATTCCTTTACATCTTTACCATAGTGGTTGGTCAGTTTAAGGTATTGCTCTTGAATGGGCTCAAGGTCAATGTGACGCATGAGTTTGCCAATGTATTGCAGCTGACGTTTTAAAGCGCTATTTTTCTTAATTCGACGTGCATCATCCAGTGCTTTGCTCAGGTTTTCTGGCAAGTCTATGCTCTTTTGGTTATCGTGAGAAAGTCCTAAGATATCTTTGCCTAATTGCTGAGCAGCCTCGGCTTCTCGTTTCCGCTGAGATTTACTAATAATTTCTTCATCAGCAGCATCGTCATTTTCACGCTTTTCAGGTTGTTCATAGTTGCTTGTCTTATTTATCATGTGCGTATTATGACATTTGTGATGTGTGCTTCGTAGCCTTACAATGGCGTATATTACAAAAATTTATTAAAACTTTATCATGAGGTGTTCATGTCTAGTTCGAATCTAACAAAAAAGAGTGATTCAGCGGATCACTTTGACTCAGAAAATCTTAAGTCAGTTGTTAATGACTTACTACAAGAAGCTAAATCACAAGGTGCGTCTGCGGCCGAAGCGGGTTTGAGCGTAGAGTCAGGGCTTTCAGTGACCGTGCGCATGGGCGATGTTGAAACGATTGAACACAACAGAGATAAGGGATTAGGCATAACGGTCTATTTTGGGCAACGAAAAGGCTCTGCCAGTACCAGTGATTTTTCTCTAAAAGCGGTAAAAGAAACAGTAAAAGCCGCTTGTGATATAGCAAGATATACCGAAGATGATCCTTATGCCGGTTTGCCAGATAAAAATTTAATGGCGAAAGATATAGTAGATTTAGATTTGTATCACCCCTGGGAAATTACAGCCGAAGAGGCTATTGATATTGCCAGGGAATCTGAAGATGCCGCAAGAGCAGAAGATAAGCGTATTACAAATTCGGAAGGAGGCTCAGTCAGTAGTCACACTGCAATCCGGGTTTATGGAAATACACATGGTTTTTTAAATGCTTACAATACCTCTCGTCATAGTATTTCTTGCACAGTGATAGCAGGGCAGAATGATGCTATGCAGCGAGATTACTGGTACAGCATAAATCGTGATGCAGGTAAGCTTGAATCAGCAGCAGATATTGGGAAGCTTGCTGCTCAGCGAACAGTTGGACGCCTGGATGCCAGACATATATCTACCTGCCAGGTTCCGGTTATTTTTAAGGCAGAAGTTGCAAAGGGATTAATATCTCATTTATTAAGCGGTATTCGGGGTGGTGCACAATATCGCAAAGCAACGTTTTTGCTTGATCATCTTGGAAAGCAAATATTCCCAAAGAACATTCGATTAGATGAGCGTCCTCATATTAAAGGGGCTCTTGGTAGTGCTCCTTATGATAATGAGGGTGTTATTACGCAAGCTCGTGATTTAATAACGGATGGTGTTTTACAAAGTTATGTTTTAGATAGTTATGCCGCCCGGCGTTTAGATATGCAAAGCACGGGTAACGCAGGTGGTGTGCATAATTTATTTATTAACCATGACGATATTTCACTAGATGCTATGGTTAAAGAAATGGGTAAGGGACTGTTGATTACCGAAGTTATGGGACAGGGGGTTAATACTGTGACAGGAGATTACTCTCGTGGTGCAAGTGGCTTTTGGGTTGAAAATGGTGAGATCCAATATCCGGTTGAAGAATTTACTATAGCCAGTCGTTTACAAGATATGTTTATGGGCTTGCAGAAGATTGGTAATGATTTGGATATGCGTGGCGGTGTAATTACGGGGTCGTGGTTGATTGATAATATGACTGTAGCAGGTGGTTAAATTATTGATAAGTATTTTCACTACTGTCCCGTTAACATATTAGTAATTTATAGTAAGTCACTGATTTAGCGAAACATCAGGCTGTTCGACGAAATTGAAGACATGAGATTGCACAAATCCATATTCGGTGCAATTCCTTCTCCCTCCGGGGGAGAGTGTTAACAGGACAGCAGTGAAGTATTTTATAGGTTTGAGTGAACTTAAATAAATAGGTAAGGAAATTTTTTTGAAAAAAAACACCCGTATAAATGTATTGCTTCTGCTGAGCTTGCTGTTAATTCCTGCGTTATTTTCTTTTGATCTGTATTTTCCGTTGGGAATTGCGGCTGGCGTTCCTTATGTTGCTCTGGTATTAATAGGTTTGATTACTCAACAGTCAAAAATAGTTCTTGTTATGGCCTTAGTGGGAACTATTTTGACGGTAGTGGGTTATTTTTTGTCCCCTGAAGGAGATGTTCCTATAGTCGCAATAATAAATCGTGGTCTAGCTTTATTTGCGATTTGGTCAGTCGCTATTGTTAGTTTCATTCATTTAAAAGCATTGGACAGACTGGAACCTTTGGCCAGACGTGATCAGTTGACCAATCTTTATAATCGACATTATTTTAGTTCTGAAATAGTGCAGCAGATCAATTTATGGCGTCGTCATCAACAACCACTTTCTGTTTTAATACTCGATGTGGATTTTTTTAAAAATATCAATGATTCTTACGGGCATATTACAGGAGATTATACACTACAAACTTTAGCATCTATTTTCTTAAAACATGTCAGGGATGTTGATACTGTTGCACGTATAGGTGGTGAGGAGTTCGCTATTTTACTACCCTCAACAGCTATTAATGGAGCCATGAATATGGCTGAACGTATACGTTTGTCTGTAGAAGCATATGAATTTAAATATGAAAGTTTTGAATTTAGCCTTACAGTCAGCATTGGTGTGACTGAAATAACAGATGAAAGCTGGAGCGTCATTGAATTTTTGAAAAAAGCAGATGAAATGTTGTATAAAGCAAAAAAAACAGGTCGTAATCGCTGTATTGCAAGTCATATTAATAATTAAATAACCTTTTGTTTTTCAAGTTACAGTTATATTTAATGAGGTTAACGTTCTTTTAAATTTTTTGAATAGTTGTTTTAGTAATTCAATTCTTATTTCAAAAACATCTACAAATCCAAATATTGGGTAGTTAGTTGTCATTCCCGTGGAAACGGGAATCTATGTTTTATTTGCTTGTCATTCCGGACTACGATCCGGAATCCATTATTTGTAGGTCGGCTCTTCAGGCCGACATGTTGGTGCTCACTACGTGACTGAAATATTATGTCCGGTGTCGGCACCCCAAGGGCATTTCCTCATATTGTTTTCAACAATATTCACGGCACCGGTAGCAGGTGTTTTTCTTTTGCTTGTCCAAAATAAAGGTACCAAAGAAAAAGACACCCAAAAACTTGTTGGAATTTCCAATTCCAATACCCTCACTTCAAAAGTAAAACAGGCACTCGC
>JAGLTQ010000035.1 GCA_023135195.1 Gammaproteobacteria bacterium
TTCATTGCCTCGTTAAAATTAGGTGACTGGGATACTAAGATAAATATTTCATTTACAGACCCTATTGATAACAGTACAGGTGAAGTACTCGAAAACCGAAGCAAAGAATCGCTTAGATTAGATTTTGATAAATTATTTTCAGACTATTCTTTAGGTGCAACGATTAAATCCCAAGGTGATAGATATATTTCTAGCACCAAAAAACTATCCAACTATACATTAATTGATTTACGAGCAAACTATAAGATAAATAAAAACTGGGATATAAAAGGAAAAATAACTAATGCATTTGATGAAGAACATACGTTAAATGATGGTTACAATACAGCAGACAGAAGTATATTTGTTTCAATTCATTACCAGGGATTTTAACAAATCAACATGAAATCATCATCACCCATTATGTTATTTGTGCTTGCTTCAACCATAGTACATGCCGGGTTTATGATGACTTCAAATAACACAGGCACTATTACACTTCCCGGTTCAACGGGGAGTGTAATGATGATAAAAATAAATAAATCAGAACCTGTAGCAAAAAACACTTTAGAAAAAACAACACAATTTAAAACAAAAGCTAAAGTAAATAAAACTATACCCGCTTTAAAAAAGATTAATAAAAAAATATCAAAAACACCTTCTACTCAATTAACCCATGCTACCCACACTCCCCCGCAATCTGAATCAAAAGCACGTGTAGCTTCTCTAATTTATAAAGAATTAAACCAATATTTCACATATCCAAAATTAGCAATAAAACGAAATTGGCAAGGTAAAGTTTTATTATCACTGCGTGTTACATCAACTGGAAAGATTAAAAACATTCAAATTAATGACAGCTCTGGTTATGATATTCTCGATCAAGCAGCCATTAACTCACTATCAAAAGTAGAACATTTACCAGAAACATCATCATGGCTACCTTTTGATATTGATTTAGAATTTCCAGTCATCTACAAACTCATTGAAGGTTAATAAAAGGACACATCATGGGAAACAGACTATCAAAAATATACACCCGTACAGGTGATAAAGGTGATACTGGTTTAGGTGATGGAAGCCGTGTTGATAAAGATCATATTCGTGTTGAGGCCTTTGGTACGATTGATGAACTTAACAGCATTATTGGGATGATACTTGCCCATGATATTCCTGAAGCAGTATCGAACTGCCTGAATAAAGTACAACATCATTTATTTGATTTAGGTGGTGAGCTTTGCATTCCTGGTCATATTGCGCTCGATGAAAGTTACATCACATACCTTGAGAACACACTAGACACATTTAACGAAGACTTGCCTAATCTGAAAGAATTTATCTTACCTTCTGGCGGACATGCAACATCAGCCTGCCATTTAGCCAGAACAGTATGTCGTCGTGCTGAACGGCGTGTTGTAACTCTGGCAAAAGATGAAACTGTTAGCCCTCATACCATTAGTTACCTCAACCGGTTATCTGATCTGCTTTTTGTTATCGCCAGAGTATTAGCTCGCAATGAAAATGGTAGCGAAGTTTTATGGAAACCTTATCAGGATAAAAAATAATGTTACTTCGTGTACTTATTACTTTATTCTTTTTTTATGCGCCGCTTTCTGTCTATGCTGCGAGTCAGACAGCCGAATCTAAAAATTCATGCCCTCGTATTATTAGTCAATCTCCTTATATTTCTGAAATGTTAGATTACTTAGGCATGGGACATTGTATTGTTGGTGTTAGTCGTTACAGTAAACGTGACTTACCTCATACCGGAGGCATACTTGATCCGGATGCTGAAGCAATTGATGCACTCATGCCCGATTTAATTATTACTTCAGATTGGTCTAAAGAAGAAACATTAAAGTCTGCAACACCAAAAGGTGCTAGATCTATCCGTTTAAAAAGCTTTAACAAAATGTCACAGCTTGAAGATAATATGAACACTATCGTTAAAGCGACAAATTGGAAGGGGGCAACACATAAGATAAATGCATTTAAGAATGCATGGCGCTCAAAAGTAAAGCAGGTTAAAGGTAATAACAAAAAAGTCTTATTGCTCTCTTCCTGTAGCGGTAATGCTTATTCATTTGGTCCTAACTCACGTTTACATGACTTATTTACCCAGGCAGGCTTTAAAGTAGTTGAAACAAAAGGAAAGATTCGCCATGTCCGTCCGGGAAAAGAAATAGAACACATCACCGCATTATTAAATCGCTACCAACCAGAGTTACTTTTTATTTTTGAACAAAAACTTAAGAAATCATGCCAGATGATGATGCCAAAAGTGCCTGTCAGAATTTTAAGTTTCGATGGTAAAAAATTCCTGCATCCGAATACAGCAATACTGGATGGATTAGACCTACTTATTAGTAAAAAACATCGCTGGCAATAAATCACCCTTTAAGTCTATTATGAAAAAAAAACTTCTATTAATTGCAGGTATCCTGCTTTGCACTTCAAACATTCATGCAGACACTCTATTTGGCATTGTCTCTGAACGTTCAGCGACAGAGCTTGCGGCGGGTGCAAAACAATTTAAGCGTAAGAACCCTGAACATAAATTAATTCTTCGTACGCCTCCACAACTTGCTAAATTATCAGACCAACAAGTTAGTCTATATATAAAGAATGCAAATGCCATTTTGTTAGGTGCTGTATTCGGTGATGGTGTCGCAAGAATTGAACGCCTGATAAAAAATGCACCATCAAATAATAGTGTTCCTATATTTGCCACTAATAGTGATCGCCGCCTTACTCGCTTATCGCGTATAAATGGTGAAGATGTATTTAACGGTATTGATGAACAAGCTTTACGCACATTAACTCGTTCACCTGAAATCAATGTTAGTTATCAACAACACATAAAGAAACTCTCAAAACAATTTCCGAAACAAACAGCATGGTTACAAGCCCGTTCTTACTGGCAAGGTCGTGGTAGCCATAACATGGCAGGATTGATCGCCTGGCTGTTACAGCACAAAGATAAACAGATCATCGTTCCACAAGCTCAACCGCAATCAGCCATTCGTTATTACCAACATGGTCAGGTATTAAGCGCACAACAACTTAAATTTAAAAAATATATTCCTGTTGCCATTATTCTGGATCATAACACCGGAGATCGAGCTGGCGATCGTGAATTACTTAATGCAATTTGTAGCCAAATTGAAAAACGTAATCAACAATGTTTCGCCATACTTGCACGTTGGGGTGAAGCCAGCATGCAAGCTATCAAAAACATTAACGATATTATTAAACCTGCTAAAGCAAGCATTATGGTGGCTCTTCAGGATTTTGCCATCGGTGGAGGTCAATATCGTAAAGAAGTTACAAAGCTTCTTACACAACTCAACATCCCTGTTATCAAAGGCATTCGTTTAACTGATCGCAGCACTGAAGAATGGAAACTCTCAACCGATGGTATTCCCTGGGATGGCGTGCATTACCGTGTTGCGATGCCTGAGTTGCAAGGTATCAGCCAACCGATAATTCTTGCGACCGCCAACACACCTTACATCGACAAACTTACCGGTTTAAAACTTTCACCAAGCCGACCTGTACTGGAACAAGTTGAACAGCTCACTGCGCGCATGAGTAACTGGACAAAGTTACAACAACAAGATAATAGCAAAAAGCGCGTTGCACTCATTTATTACAACCATCCCCCTGGTCGTCACAATATCGGCGCAGATAACCTTGATGTACCTGCATCACTCTGGCACATACTTAACCAGCTAAAACAGGCAGGATATGACACTGGCACATTACCAAAAGACCAAAAATCTCTGCTCGACTTAATTCAACAACGTGGTATCAATCTACCCAACGACAATGGTGCATTAGCGGAGATGGCTGGCAATATCATCACTTTGTCTCCAGAAAAATATCAACAATGGTTTGAAACCCTCGCCCCTCGTGTACAAAATGAAATGGTCTATGGCCCACTGGGTTATTTACAGTCTAGTTTGTTTAACGCAGTTAAACTTAATAAGCCCGATTTAGGTAAAACTCTGTTACAGCATGTAGGGGGTGACATCGAACATTTACTCGAAGGAGTGGATCACCCTGCCCGTAAACGTGCTTTAGATTTATTCAAACAGTTTAAACAGCACGCCAACGCTTTACTTGAAGGTAAAAACACGCATGATAAAATCAACCAATTAACGAAAGCTTTGCATGCTACTGGTATTGAAGGTATTCGCGGCTGGGGTAAAGCACCGGGTAATGTGATGGTGTTTAACAACAAGCTGTTAATCCCCGGCATACAATTCGGTAATATTTTTATTGGCCCGCAACCACCACGTGGTTGGGAAGTAAACGAAGAACTGTTACATGCCAACTTAAGTTTTCCACCTCCACATCAAT
>JAGLTQ010000036.1 GCA_023135195.1 Gammaproteobacteria bacterium
GATCTGAACGTCACGGTTTCTTACCACTAAAAGAAATTTCACGTATCTACTTTAAAGAAGGTGCTGATATATCTGGTCGCGTTAACATAAAAGAAGTTGTTAAAGAAGGTCAGGAAATTGTTATCCAGGTTGCCAAGGAAGAACGTGGCAATAAGGGTGCCGCACTAACGACTTTTATTAGTCTTGCCGGTCGCTATTCTGTCTTAATGCCAAACAACCCTCGTGCGGGTGGTGTTTCACGACGTATTGAAGGTGAAGCACGCAGTGAAGCTCGTGATGCATTATCTGCTCTCGAAATTCCTGCTGACATGGGTTTAATTATTCGAACTGCGGGCATTGGTAAAAGTGTTGAAGAGCTTCAATGGGATTTAGATTATTTAATGAATCTTTGGAGTTCTATTGATAGTGCATCTAAAGATCGCCCTGCTCCGTTTTTAATTTATCAGGAAAGCAGTTTAATCACTCGGACTATTCGAGATTATTTCCGTAATGACATTAATGAAGTCATTATTGATGAACCAGAAATCTATGAACAAGCTCGTCAGTTCATGGAACAGGTTATGCCGAATAATCTACATAAAGTTAAACTTTATGATGATCCTGTTCCTCTGTTTACTCGTTACCAAATAGAAACTCAAATAGAATCTGCATTCCAGCGTGAAGTACGTTTACCTTCTGGTGGTGCTTTAGTTATCGATCATACCGAAGCATTGATTTCTATTGATATTAACTCTGCTCGCGCAACAAAGGGTGGCGATATTGAAGAAACCGCTCTTAACACTAACCTTGAAGCGGCGGACGAAATTGCTCGCCAGTTAAGACTGCGTGATTTAGGTGGTTTAGTTGTTATCGATTTCATTGATATGTCTCCAGCAAAAAACCAGCGCGAAGTTGAAAACAGAATGCGTGATGCCTTAAAGGTTGATCGTGCTCGTGTACAGGTTGGCCGTATATCCCGCTTTGGTTTACTTGAAATGTCACGTCAACGTTTACGTTCATCTTTAGGAGAATCGAGCCAGTTGGTTTGCCCGCGTTGCAGTGGTCAAGGCACTATTCGAGGTGTTGAATCAAGTGCTCTTTCAATTCTTCGTATTGTTGAAGAAGAATCAATGAAAGAAAAGACATCACGCATTGTTGCGCAAGTTCCTATTGATGTTGCTTCATTCTTGCTGAATGAAAAACGTGAAATATTATTTGATATTGAAAAACGTCAAGACATTAAAGTTTTGTTGATTCCTAATCGTGATATGGAAACACCTCATTACACAGTTCAACGTATTCGTGAAGACGAAACATCTGAAGATGCATCACAAAGTAGTTATAACTTAATTGATACATCACCAGATGCTTCAGTACAGAATATTGTTACTCCTGAAACACGAAAAGTAACTAAAGAAGAGCCGGTTGTAAAATCAGTAAGCCCTGCAACTCCACGCCCCACTGTGAAATCCAGTCAACCTAATATTTTAGTTCGAATATGGCAATTATTGTTTGGTACAGATCAAAAGAAGAAAACCAAACCAGCTAATAAAGGTCAACGTCGTCGTAATACTACAGGACGTAACCAAAACCGTAATACTAATCGAAATCAAAATCGTCGACCAGGTAATAACCAACAACGTAAGCAAGCTGATAATAAACAAAAGCAATCTGATAATAAACAAAAGCAACAACAGCAACAACAGCAAAAGAAAGCTGTTGAAGCGCGCGATAAAAGTGATACCAAAGATAAAGATAACCAGCAAGACAAGAACCAATCTCAAAGCCGCAGAGGTAAACGTGGTGGTCGTCGTCGTGGCGCTCGCAATCCTGGTGAGAATACAAATCCGCAAACGTCGCAGCAAGATAGCGCTAAAACAGCAACGACTGCACAGCCACAAGCAAAAAGTAATTTAGCAGACAATAAACCTGCAGAAGCAGTACAGTCAGCTAAACCTCAGAAGCAGGCATCGAGTTCTATACCATCGACAACGAGTTCTGATGCACCTGTATTTCATGAGACCCCTAAACCTCAAATAGAAAAGAAAGAAGCGACAAAACCTTCCATGGTACAGATAGAAACAAAGGCATCACCTGTAGAAGCAAAGCCTGTTGCTAAACCTGAAGAGAAAAAAACTGAAGTGGCTAAACCTCAAGTGGTAAGAGAAACACCTAAGGTAGAAAAACCACAAGAAGCCCCTACTACAGCAGCCAACAAAGCAGAGATGCAACAAGTCTTTACTAAATCAGATGACTAAAAATAATATCTTGTTTTAATATACAAGATTCAGTCAGTTCTAATAAAAAACCGCCAAAGTAACATTGGCGGTTTTTTTATGTTTATCTATACGTAAGGAAGTTAGAAACAGGCGATAAAAAAACTGACACTATCAAGCAACAGAGTTAAGAAGATGTTTTGTTTTAAGATGCTTTATCTAATCGATGCATCATACATACCAGATCAGCTTCAGATTTACTTAATCCGCAAACATTTACAATATCTTCAACACTTGCACCTGTTTGCGCCATGCGAATAGCCTGCTCATAAGGTTGGTTAGCTGAACTATAGTGCTCAACAGGTGCTGTATTCATGGCTGGTTGTGTTTTAGGTGGTTCTTGTGATGTAACAATAGTAGGACGCTTACGTTGATTACGTTCTATTTCCAGGACACGGCCACCTACACCAACTGCAGCATTGGCTAATGCACGCAAATCGCGTTGTAATGATTGCATTGAAAGTGACTGTTGCTGTTGTAGTTTTCTTTGGCGCCGGAATGAAGATAAGCTCATTACAAGTACAACAACAACCGATGACATTAACCATTCATTGATCGTTAAAATATTGAAATATTGAGTGAGTTGTTCCATTGTCTTTCCCGCTATATTTGGTATTTACTTTTTATAGATGACGTTCTTTTAAGCATACTCATCTATATTTTTTCCAGGTCCATCTTCTTTAACTTCATTCTTATCTTTTTGTTTATTACGCTGTTGCTGCTTTGATGAGTTGTCTTTGAGACCAGACTCATTAACCGGTCTGCTTGGTGGTGCAGGCCACAGATTAGTTATTTTATCGGATGTGCCTATATCAACCATTTCATCCTATAACGGCTTAGCTATTGCTTCAGTTACAAAGAAGCAACCTCCTGCCATTCCTCATCAGATAGTAATTTATTTACATCTACCAATATTAACAATTCATCATCCCTGCTCGATACACCTTGAATGTATTTTGAGCTTTCATCATTACCGACATTTGGCGCTGTTTCAATTTCTGAAACTTTTAAATCCACAACTTCAGCGACACTATCAACAAGTATGCCGACAACATTATTATTGGCTTCAACAATAACAATTCTGCTTTCATCATCATTTTCAACATCCTGCAAACCAAAACGTCTGCGCGTATCAATAACGGTAACTACGTTTCCACGTAAATTAATAATTCCCAGCACATAATGTGGAGCACCGGGTACAGGAGCGATTTCAGTCATACGTAATACTTCTTGTACCTGCATTACTTTGATGCCGTATTTTTCACTCTCAAGACGAAAAGTTACCCATTGGATAATTGAATCATCATTGTTTTCTACCACATCATTCATTTATTACTCTCCTGATTCTTTAGGTGGCATGTAAAAAGCCAACTTTCTGGCGCACATGCTACCCTACTTACAATCCTGCATTTACTATGCCAAATGATTAAGGTGATTAGAAAACTGTAATATTTAGAAAAAGCAGCTGTAATTCTATGATTTCTGGCCTTTTTCTAACATTTCAGAGAACCCTTCACTGTTTAATAATGCACACATGTGCTCAATAACAGTCCCAGCAAGCCAACTTCGACTGCTTTTTGACGTTCTCCAGCGAACATCATTTGGTTCCAGCGTGATGACTTCGCCAATTTTGTCACAGGCAAGTCCCCACATATAATCATCAATTAAGACAATATGATTAACCCTTTCACGAGGGTCATCATCAATCAATTCTTCCAACTTGTTGGCCGGTAGAATCATTCTTGCTGTATCTATAACAGCAATCTTATAATCCAGATGCTGCAATATACCCATATAAAAGTCAGCATGCCCGGGCATTTCAGTGACTCCATCTTGCCATTCGATCACACTACTTAATTCAATAAGGGGAACGGCCAATTTTATACCTGCAACTTCAAATAATAATATCTGGAAGGGTTCATTTGCCCATTCAGGAATAATTGATTCTGTGGTTATTTCTTTTTCAACTTCTTCAGTTACAACCGTTGCTTCGACTGGTATCTCAACCTTGTTATCTACAACAACTTCTGCTGGTATATCTACAACCGGTTTTTCTTCAAGCTTAATATCAGCAACCACTTCGACAGTAGGAACTTCAACAACGGATTTAATTTCAGCTGTAGTGGCCTCATCAGTCTCAGTCTCGCGTAAAAGTGAATCTAAAAACAAAGAGACTGCGAGTTTTTCATCGACTAAAGTATTTGAGTTATTCGAAGCCATATTATGAACTCACCAACTTTAAGTGACGTTCTTGTACGGGGTTAAGTAAGTAAACAAGCAATGCTGCGTAAGCTTTAGAACCACGAGTAGACTTATTCATCAGAGATATCGGCAACCCTTGACGGCTGGCTTCACGAAATTGTGTATCAACAGGAATTACGGATGACCACACTTTTTCGCCATATTGTTCTCTTAATGCACGTAAACTATCTGTTGATGCTCGCGTACGACGATCAAACATTGTTGGAACAATAACGGACTGCAAAGCACTTTTTCTTGATTTAGTGATCATATCTAAGGTATTCATCATTCTTTCCAGACCTTTTAAGGCCAGGAATTCTGTTTGCACTGGTAACAATAAGTGATCGCATGCCGCTAAAGCATTTACCATTAAAATACCCAGCATGGGTAAACAATCAATCAAAACATAATCAAAATGTTCTTCCAGAGCAGCGAGTGACTTTTTTAGCACTAAGCCTTTCCCTTCTTTAGTACCCAGTTGTCGATCAAGTGTTGCTAACGCCGTTGATGCTGGAAGAAGTTTTAGATGTTCAACCTTTGTATCAATAATGACCGGGGATACATTTTGATATGAAAAATCACCCAGTTGAAATAAAGAATAAATGCTTTTCGACATATCATCAGGATCGTAACCAAAGTATGAAGTCATCGATCCTTGTGGATCCATATCAACAAGCAATACCCGTGAACCCTGTGTAGCCAAATGGCCAGCAAGCGACACAGCGGTGGTTGTCTTACCTACTCCACCTTTTTGATTGGCTATTGCCCATATTTTCACAAGCCACCTTCTGCGTTCACATTTGTACTATTTGACGATGATCCGCCTTCCCTTTTAGCTTGGTCTATATCCCGATCAATTTCTACTATGCGACGTGCATTTTTATCAGCGAGAATCACTACTTTTACACGACGATTACGTAATCTACCATCTGCTGTCGCATTATTGGCCACGGGTCGAAACTCGGCATAACCAATAGAAGACATTCGTCTCGGATCAACACCGTAACGAGTAAACAGGTGTACTACACTGGCAGCACGAGATGCAGAGAGTTCCCAGTTTGAAGGGAATAGTTCATTACTGATAGGTACATTGTCGGTATGACCTTCAACATCCACCGAGTTTGGTAATTTTTTTATAACTTCTGCAAGAGCTTTTAATGCCGGCAAAGCTTCATCTTCTAACTCGGAATCTGCACTGGAAAATAAAATCTTGCTGTTCATTTCGACTTCAACCCAAAGCTTATGTTGGGTGACTTTAATTAACCCTTGATCAATTAATGGTTGAACAGCTTTGCTTACTATTTTCGCAATTTGTTGCATTTCACGTTCATAAGTACGTTGTGATTTAGGCAAGACTTTAATGGGTTTTATTATTTTCTTTGTTTTTTCAGTGCCGCTAATAACTTTATTTTCTTTACCTATTTGAATTGGATCAGGAGATTTTGGTGCGACTTTAAATGCCTCGTTCATGGTGTCAGCAAGCACACGATACTTACCTTCATTAACTGAAGACATAGCATACATGACGACAAAAAAAGCGAATAACAGCGTTACAAAATCAGCATAAGACACCATCCAGCGATCTGTGTTCTCTGATTCATGGGGAATGGGTTTTCTTCTGGCCATAATGCATACCTGACATTTATCAGCGTAAGAAACCTAACAGCTTTGTTTCAATGTTACGAGGATTTTCACCTTCAGCAATCGAAACTAAACCTTCTACGATCATTTCATCAAAATGGGCATCATTGATAACGATGCTTTTTAATTTATTAGCGACAGGTAATAAAACAAGGTTAGCTAATGCAACACCATAAATTGTCGCAACAAAAGCAACAGCAATACCACCACCCAATTTACTGGGATCAGATAAATTACCCATGACTTGAATTAATCCAAGAACGGCACCAATTATACCAATCGTGGGACTGTAGCCTCCCATACTTTCATATACACGTGCTGCCTGCATATTAAAACTTTCACGAGTATGAATATCAACTTCCATAATAGTGCGTATTGCTTCAGGTTCACTCCCATCAATTAAAAGTTGTAAACCTTTTTTAGAAAAAGGATCCTTTTCTGAATCTTCAAGATTTTCCAGGCCGAGGAGTCCTTCACGTCGTGCAATATTACTCCAGCTGATAATTTTTTGAATAACTGCTTCCGTATCAAATTGCGGAGTACTTATTGTCCACCACAACATTTTAATAGCTCGAATAAAAACGGTTATAGGTGACTGCAACATAACAGCACCTAATGTGCCTCCAATAACAATCAATGCTGCAGGACCATTAATTAATGTTGATATTTCACCACCTTCTAATTGTTGACCAACTAAAATAGCAGAAACACCAACCACTAATCCTAAAATTGTTAAAAAGTCTATTCTCATATACGTTTTACTATTGCTTGTGTAACATCATAAATATCTAGAATATTATCAGCCAAACCAGCATCTACAATTGCAGCAGGCATTCCATACACAACACAACTCTCTTCATTTTGTACCCATATTTCGGAACCTTGAGCCTTAAGAACTCGTGCGCCTTCACGCCCGTCTGCGCCCATTCCGGTTAAAACAATGGCCAATGTTTTCGCAGGAAATACATTATTTACAGAACGAAATGTAATATCAACTGAAGGTTTGTACGTTAAACTGGGTTCACTATCGATTATGCGCACGACAGCATTTCCAGCTCTGCCTTCAACTAACATTTGCTTACCGCCAGGCGCTAACAATGCAAGTCCAGGCTTTAATTGATCGCCATCTTCAGCTTCTTTAACTGAAATTTTACAAAGCTGATCCAATCGTTTTGCAAAAGCAGGGGTAAATGTTGCTGGCATATGCTGAATCATAACAATAGGTTTAGAAAAATCAGCGGGTAAATTAACGAGCACATTTTGTAGCGCAAGCGGCCCCCCTGTTGAAGTACCAATGGCAACCAAATCAATACCACCAGACTTTTTAATTGTTACAGTAGATCTTTTTACAGGCGTAGCAGAAGAAGGTTTTATTACTGCTGTTGAAGTTATAGCAGCAGGTACGATCTTCCTTAACGTATGTTTCTTTTGCGCAATAGCATAGACACGTTTGCAAAGTAATTTTTTAGCTTCTTCCCTGTCTTCAGATATATCTTCAAAACGTTTCGGCAAAAAATCTAATGCACCCGCTTCAAGTGCATCTAAAGTCGCTTTTGCGCCTTCTGTTGTAAGAGAAGAAAACATCACAATAGGTATGGGGTTGATTGCCATAATCTTTTGTGTTGCTTTAATGCCATCCATGACCGGCATTTCTATATCCATTGTAATAACATCAGGTTTAAGTTCTAACGCTTTTTCAATTGCTTCCTGACCGTTGGCAGCATCACCAACAACAGTCAACATTGGATCTTCTTCAAGAATCTCTTTTACCCGGCGACGAAAAAAACCAGAATCATCTACAACCAAAACTCGGGCTGCCATTATTTTCCCTCTATAATTTTGTTTGTTTTATGCATACATTTTCATTAGACCTGGAATATCAAGTATGAGAGCAATACCACCATCACCCGTTATGGTTGCACCTGCTAAACCAGAAATACCGTGTAACATAGCGCCTAATGGTTTAATCACCACTTCTTCCTGACCGATTAATTCATCAACAATGAATCCAACTTTTTGCATACCAATATTAACAACAACAACATGACCTTCTTTTGGTAATGGTGCATTACTCTCACCATTTACCAACCAGTTATTCAAATAATAAAGTGGTAATGTTTTTCCCCGAACAAGAACAACGCGCTTTCCATCCATAACATTTGTTTTCGTCAAATCAAGATGGAAAATTTCATTAACGTTAACTAATGGCAATGAGAAAAGTTGTTCTTTAAGGCGGACCATCAATGTAGACATAATTGCCAGCGTCAATGGCACTTTGATATTGATAACTGTGCCTTCACCTAACTTGGAATCGATTTCGATAGAACCATTTAAGGAAATGATACCCGTTTTAACAACATCCATGCCGACGCCACGACCAGAAATATCAGAAATCTTTTCCTTGGTAGAGAAACCTGGTGCAAAGATTAAGTTGAAGCAATCCACATCAGAAAGCCGTGATGCAGACTCTTTATCATGTATCCCTTTATTAATGGCAATGTTTCTTAATACATCTGCATCCATACCGCCACCATCATCGGTAATAGAGAGTAAAATATGATCACCTTCTTGTGATGCAGCCAGTGTGACTGTACCCTGACGAGACTTACCTGCTTGTTCTCGATCATCAGGCATTTCTATTCCATGATCGACTGAATTACGAACTAAATGTACTAAAGGATCGGCTAACGCTTCAACCAGGTTTTTATCCAGATCCGTATCTTCACCGAGCATTTCTAAACGAATATCTTTTTTCAGACTGCGCGCTAAGTCTCTAACAACACGAGGGAATCGTCCGAATACTTTCTTAATCGGTTGCATCCGTGTTTTCATAACAGACAGTTGTAAATCAGCCGTTACTAAATCCAGATTTGCTATAGCCTTCGTCATTTCTTCACCTGATGCATCACCACCTTCAGAACCTAAACGAGTGATACGATTACGTACTAGTACTAACTCACCTACCATGTTCATTATTTCATCAAGACGACTGGTATCAACACGAACAGATGTTTCTGCCGCAGGTTTAGAATCTTTTGCGGGCTTTGTTTTAGTTATCTTTTCATCTTTGACAGGTGCGGCTTCTTTAGCCGCAGTAACAGGTGTTTCTTTTTTAACAGGAGGTTTTGCTACAGGTTCTGGTTTGCTTGTTGTACTTGTATCGGAATTAGAATTAGCTTTAAAAGATCCTTTACCATGAATATCATCTAATAAATCTTCAAATTCATCTTCAGTAATTTCATCGTTCTTTTTATTTTCTTCGTAACTTCCAGTCACTTTTTTACTGTCATCGTTTGAGATAGATGCACTCTCACCGGAAAAAGCTCCTTTACCATGGATATCATCCAATAAGGCTTCAAATTCATCTTCATTAATTTCATCGTTCTTTTTATTTTCTTCATAACTTCCTGCAGCTGGAATATTGCCAACATCTTCAATAAACTGACCTTTTCCGTGCAGATCATCAAGTAAGGCTTCAAATTCATCATCTGTAATTTCATCAGAACTTGATTCAGACTTCGCTTTTTTACTAGCAGCCTCATCAAGCATGGCTTCAAATTCATCATCAGAGATATCCTCTGATTCACTTGAACTTGTTACTTCTACAACTACTTCAGTTTTACTTTCACCAGCAGCATTACCTGAAATGATTCCTTCTAAAGCTGTTAATAATGATTGCTCTGCCGCTTGAGGTTCCTCACCACTGCGTAATGCATCAAACTGATCATTTAAAACATCTAATACAGGTAAAACCGTATCCATGAGATGATTATCAATCTTCAACTCATCGTTACGTAACATGTTAAAAATATCTTCTGTACGATGACAAATAGCCACCATGACATCAATCGCAAGGAAACCAGCGCCACCTTTTATTGTATGAAAGCCACGAAAGACGGCATTTAATAATTCTGTATCATCAGGGCTATTCTCAAGTTCCACAAGCTGTTCATTCAGCAGCTCAAGAATCTCTCCTGCTTCAATCAAAAAATCCTCAAGTAATTCATCATCCATAGCAACAAGTTTCCAATATTAAAATTAAAAGCCTAAACTCGAAAGTAAATCATCAACTTCATCTTGACCTGATACTGTGTCTTTATGTTCAAGGCCTGGAACGACCGGACCATCAAGCTCAGATGCAGAGGAAGTTGACCTTTCACCACTATTAACTTGAGGTGCTCCCGTAATCTTGATCAATCCAATTAACTTATCTTCTACATCACCTACAAGATTAATGACTTTCTTAATTATTTGACCTGTTAAATCCTGATACTCCTGAGCAAGTAAAATGGCTGTTAAATGCTCTTTTACAGTGCTTAAGTCATCCATTTTCTTAAAAAAATGACTTATATCTTTACTTAAACCTCGAAATTCATCTTCGGATAATTCACGACGTATAAATTTATTCCATGATTCGTGCAATTCTGATGCCTGCATATTGATATTACGACAGATAGGAATTGATTCTTCAACAGCTTCTAATGTTGCATTCGCCGCTTCATCAGTTTTTGAAATTACATAATTCAATCGTTCTCTGGCGTCCGGGATGCTTTGTTCGGCCATGGTATTAATGGAATCATCCATACCAAAATTTGAAATAGCATCATGTAATTCACGGGTTAGTTTACCCATATCCTGATACAACTCGGCTTCGCGAATTGAGGTTAATTCATCAATTATTTCGATGGCATCAACTTCATTACCATTTTCCATGCTTCTTAAAAGATCTTTTACACGGGCAATGTTATCGTCAGTAATCAGTTCGTTGTCTTCAACCATGATTTACAATCCCTTAAAACGCTAACCAATACGCGCAAAAATCTTTTCTAACTTTTCTTTTAATATTAAAGCTGTAAAAGGTTTTACTATATAACCATTAACCCCTGCTTGAGCAGCATCAATGATTTGCTCTTTTTTCTGCTCAGCTGTCACCATGAGAACGGGAATATTTTTAAGGCTCTCATCATCATCAGCTCGAACAGCTTTAAGTAAATCGATACCTTGCATGCCTGGCATATTCCAGTCTGTTACAAGTAGGTCAAACTTACCTGACTTCAACATGGGTAAAGCCGTTAAACCATCATCAGCTTCACTCGTATTATTGAAACCGAGATCGCGTAATAAGTTTTTAATAATACGTCGCATTGTAGAAAAATCATCTACAACAAGAATTTTCATTTCCGTGTCCACAAGTTACCCTCCGCAGTACACATTTAAATTTATTTACCAGGTCACAATAACATCGATATTACAACAATAAGCATCACTATCGTTATACAAGTTATCGGCCAGTTTTATAATTTTCTTAAGGAAAAGCACAAAACAATAGTTAAAAAGATTAAATATCTTTTTATAAATCTACTGTAATGATGCTATTTAGAGAGAGTTGAACAATTATTCAGCAGTAATGCGAATAAAAGTATGGGAAAAGTATCTTAATCAGCTCGGTTAGCCATGCGAGATTGTAAACGAATAATTGCCTGACTATGAATTTGGCTAACGCGAGATTCACTCACGCCCATAACGGCACCTATTTCACGTAAATTAAGTTCTTCATCGTAATAAAGAGCCATCACTAAACGTTCACGTTCTGGCAGTCCAGCAATAGCATTTGACAAGAGACGCTGCATATCATCTTTATGCATACCATCAAGAATACCTGGTGCATTATCAGACATACTATCAAGCATTGTTTCACCTGTAATCGCACTGGTATCATCAACGCTTAGAACTTTATGGTAACTATTGTCCTGAAGTATTTTGTAATACTCGCCTAAACTCATATCAAGCGTTTCTGCAATTTCTATATCACGTGCATCACGACCGTGTTGATTTTCAATTTCACGAACTGCTTCAGCAACTTCTCTTGCTTTACGATGTACTGAGCGTGGAGCCCAGTCATTTTTACGAATTTCATCTAACATTGAACCACGGATTCGGATACCCGCGTACGTTTCAAAGCTTGCACCCTGAGTTTCATCATATTTCCCGGAAGCTTCCAATAAACCAATCATGCCAGCTTGAATCATGTCTTCAAGTTGAACGCAGGCAGGTAATCGGTTAATTAAATGACAAGCTATTCTTTTAACCAAGGGAGCATGGCGCTCGACAATTTCATTTGTGTAGTTGGGTTGTTGTTGTGCGTAAGCCGCAATGCCATTCATGGCAGAACCTCCAATGTTGTTCCTGAGACTAACCTTTCCACAAAAAACTCAAGGTGTCCACCAGATGCACTGGCCACAGGCCAATTGTTTACCTTTTTTGACAATGTTTGGAATGCTTGCGCTGCGCGACTGCGTGGAAAGGCTTCAACGACGGCTTTTTGACGCTTTACCGCCTTCTGCAAGTGCTCATCGTAAGGAACATGTCCTAAGTAATCTAAAGCAACATCAAGAAATCGATCGGAGACTTTCGATAATTTGTCATACACTTCCCGACCTTGCTGTGGACCAGAAACCATGTTTGCCAAAATATGGAATTTGAAGATGCCTTGTTCTTTGTTAAGCAGTTTAATCAATGCATAAGCATCGGTGATTGACGCGGGTTCATCACAGACAACGACAATCACTTCTTGTGCTGCACGGGAAAAGCTGACAACACTGTCTGAAATACCTGCAGCTGTATCAACTAATAAAATATCAATATTATGAGTTAACTCACTAAATGCATTCACCAGCCCGGCATGTTGAGCAGATGACATTTCTGCCATATCTTTAACACCTGATGAGGCTGGAATAATTTTGATCCCATTTGGACCCTCGAGCAAAATTTCTTCCAGTTCGCATTCACCGTTCATAACATTTGAAAGGTTTTGAGTTGAATGAAGGCCAAGCATGATATCTATATTTGCCAATCCTAAATCGGCATCTAATATAGTGACATCTTTACCTGTTGCGGCCAGAGCAAGTGCAAGGTTTACAGAGACATTGGTTTTACCCACGCCGCCTTTACCACTAGCAATAGTTATAACTCTAACGGGCTTTGGTTTTGCCATACGTCTTAATCCTGATGCTTGATCGAGTTGATGTGGAAAGTTTACGATATCAACCATTTGCATTCGCAACCATACCACCAATAGTTAATGAAGTCGCCTCGTCATATACGTTACTCGATACCATATGCTGCATAACAGAGACACTACGACTTACAATACTGTGTGCTCTGGCTAAATGTATATCTTCAGGTACTTGTTGACCATCGCAGAAGTATGAAATGGGTAAATTATTCTCTACTGCAACAGTGAGGGCTCCACCCATGCTGGTGGTTTCATCTACCTTCGTCAAAATACAACCAGCCAAATTCATTTCTTTAAATTTATTACCTGTTTCAGTTAAAACACCGCGCTGACAATTTGTTGCCAGGGTTAGATAGGTTTTAATTACGGGTAAACCCTCAGCCTGTAACATGGCAAACTGCTTGTTTAACATCATGTCGCGTTGACTCATGCCGGCAGTATCGATAAGTATTAACTCTTTATCATGCAAAGTATCTAACGCTTCTCTCAAGCTATCAGCATCACCTGCAATACACATAGGGATCCCCATAATACGTGCATAACTGCGTAACTGTTCTTGTGCTGCAACACGGTAGTTATCCGTTGTAATCAAGGCAACACGGTGAGGACCATGTTTTAAGGTATAACGTGCTGCAAGTTTTGCAATAGTTGTTGTTTTACCAACACCTGTTGCACCAACTAAAGCAACGACACCTCCATTATCAAAAATTTCATTCTCACCTACTGGTATACGATGTGCTAATTCACCTAATGCTAAACGCCAGTTGTGTTCAAAATCTTTTTCTTCATTAACCTTTGCTGCAATATCTTTTGAAAGTTTTGGACTCAAACCCAGTGACATTAATCGCTGTAGTAAACGTGAACGTAATGGATGATATTGAACTTCATTACCCCAGCTTAAACTCGACAACTGATTAACTAACAACCCTCTTAGTGATTTAAGTTCAGATTGCATTTCCATAAAAGCAGGTTCTTCAGTCCAGAGGTGTTCATTGTTTTTTTGATTTGTTGATGCAGAAGAAGAAACGGTAGACTGAAACTGCTTTGCAATTTCTTTTACGTCAATCCTGGGGGCCGAAGGAATATTTCGAGCATATCGAACATCATCTAAAGCTGCCTGACGATTGCGTTGTTCTATATGGGTGCGCGATAATTCTTCATCATCTTTAATAAACGGGTTTTCTTTTTTCGTCACTTGAGCTTTGTTCGGTTCATTAATCAATGATTCGTCATAATCAATGGCCGCTACAATTTCAATACCTTCGTCAATTCGATTGTTTGACAAAATAACAGCATCAGATCCAAGAGTTTCACTTACCTTACGTAACACGGTACGCATATCATCAGCTACAAAACGTTTTATTTTCATCTTACCCGGCCTCTGTTGTTCAAGCTAAATTAAGCCTAAAGCCTATGTCATTCGTTTTGATCCCTACTGAGCATTTGTGCTTACTGACCAACAGTGGCTACGATGCGAATCTGTTTGTCACTAGGAATCTCGTTATATGACAGCACGTGTAAATGTGGAATTGTGTGGCGCACAAATCGCGCTAACATGCTTCTGATTTGACCCGCTACAAGTAGCACTGCGGATTGACCCATTGCTTCTTGTTTCTGAACGCTTTCCTGTAATGCACTGAATAAACGTTCTGCCAAACCTGGTTCAACTCCACCTACTCCGTCTGCCTGTACTGCTTGATGCAACAACTGTTCCAGATTGGGATCAAGCGTGATAACCGACAGCTCAGCCGCCATGCCATTGATTTGTTGGACGATCATGCGTCCTAGTGAGGTGCGTACTGCAGCGGTTAATTCGTCAGGATCCTGACTTCTGGTCGCATGTTCTGCCAATGTTTCGGCGATTGTACGAATATCTCGAACAGGAATGCCTTCCGCCAATAAGCTTTGTAATACTTTAACAATAACCCCTAAATTCAAGGTGTCAGGAACGAGATTTTCAACCAGTTTTGGTGCAGATTCTGCCAACTTATCGAGTAAGTGTTGAACCTCTTCATGACCCAGTAATTCGTTGGCATGTGTTTGTAATAACTGACTCAGATGAGTTGCAATAACCGTATTAGAATCAACAACGGTATACCCCAATGTCTGAGCATGATCACGTTGTGCTCCTTCAATCCATAAAGCATCTAAACCAAAAGCCGGATCTTTTGTTTCAGCACCATCCAGGCTTCCATAAACTTGTCCAGGATTGATCGCCATGTCTTTATCAGGTTGAATATCGGCTTCACCGACACTCACCCCCATTAAGGTAATGCGATAACCGTTAGGCGGTAACTCAAGGTTGTCTCTAATATGAACAGCTGGAATAAGGAAACCAAGTTCTTGAGATAACTTTTTGCGCACCCCTTTTATACGCGCCATTAACTGGCCACCCTGATCTTTATCAACCATTGGGATAAGGCGATAACCAACTTCCAATCCAATGGTGTCAACCGGGGTCACATCATCCCAACTCAACTCGCGACTCTCTGGCAGCTGTTCAACTTTTTCTAGCGGAATTTCTTTTGTTGCAGGCGCAGCTTGCTTTTGTTGTATGTAATATGCACCTGCAGCACTTAAAGTAGCTAAAAGCAAAAATGCAAAATGAGGCATACCAGGAATAACCCCCATGACACCAAGAATGCCCGCCGTTACCGCCAATGATTTTGGGTTGCGGAATAACTGGCTTAAGACCTGCTCACCCATATCCTGAGTACTGGAAACACGTGTAACAATAATGCCCGCTGCAGTTGAAAGTAATAAAGCAGGTATTTGAGCAACAAGACCATCACCAATGGTTAATAAAACATAATTTTTTGCAGCAACCGCAAATGTTAAGTCATGCTGTAAAATACCAATAACCAAACCACCTAAAATATTAATGAGTAGGATTAATATTCCTGCAACCGCATCACCACGAACAAACTTACTGGCACCATCCATAGATCCATAAAATTCTGCTTCCGCACTTATTTCTTCACGACGTTTACGTGCTTCATCAGCATCAAGTAAACCCGCATTTAAATCAGCATCAATAGCCATTTGTTTACCGGGCATAGCATCCAAAGTAAAACGTGCACTTACTTCAGAAATACGTGTTGCACCTTTTGTAATAACAACAAAATTGATAATAACCAGTATGGCAAAAACGATTATACCTACCGCATAGTTACCACCGACAACAAACTCCCCAAAGGCTTTAATCACCTGACCAGCTGCATCACCACCGGTATGACCTTCAAGTAAGACAACCCGTGTTGATGCAACGTTTAACGCAAGCCTTAATAAGGTGGTGACAAGTAGTATGGTTGGGAACAAGGAAAAATCTAATGGTCGTAAACTATAAATCGTTACAAGTAATACAACCAAAGCAAGTGATATGTTAAAACTGAAGAATATATCAAGCATAAAGGGTGCAAGCGGCACCACAATCATTGCCATCATCATCATCAATAATATAGGCGCACCTAAACCTTTACGATGGAACGATTTAAAATTGTCTAATAAGGCTGTTTGTTCTGCCACTGTCGTACCCTTTATATTGTCTTTATTAGCTTGAGTAGTTACTTGTCATACTTCATATCTTCCGGGATAGGAAGATCATTCAGTTTGTATTCTTTCTTACGTTTGTTCCAACGTGGATCAGTACGTAATTTAAATATGTATGCTAATACTTGTGCTACTGCTAAGTATAATGAAGCAGGAATTTCATCGTTAATTTCAGTTGTATGGAATAGCGAACGCGCTAACGGCGGTGCCTGTAAGATTGGCACTTCATGTTCCCGTGCAATCATTCTGATTTGCATTGCAATAATATCAGCACCTTTTGCAACTACGATAGGAGCAGCCATGCCGTTTTGATCATATTTAATAGCTACAGAATAGTGTTCCGGATTGGTAATAATGACATCTGCCTCAGGTACTTCAGCCATCATGCGGCGTTGTGCCATTTCACGTTGCACTTGTTTTGCACGTCCACGAACCTCAGGATTACCTTCTGTATCTTTGTTTTCATCCCTGATTTCCTGGAAGGTCATCTTTAACTGTTGGGTATAATCATAAATCTGAAATGGCACATCAACCAAAGCAATGAAAACAAGTACCGAAGCGATCGCAAGAAATGACCAGGTCAATAATTTTGCCATATGAGGCAACGCCTGAACTAAAGGTTCGCTACCTAAACCTAAATAAACATCCATCTTTGTATATAAAAACAAAATAGCAGTCGTACCAATAATAAGAAACTTAACCAATGCTTTAACAAGCTCAACCAAACCCTTCTTTGAAAAAACTCGCCCCATGCCGGTAATAGGATTTAACTTATCCCACTTAAATGAAAGTGCCTGTGTACTAAAGGTAACGCCTCCCATCATTAAAGGTCCCGCAACAGAGGCTAAAATCATTAAGGCAAAAAAGGGAGAAAGAGTTAGTAAAGCATCGATGATTGCGCCTTCCAGCAATACCGGCATTGAGGTTGGATCAAATATATTTTCACGACTAATATTGAGGAAACGACGAAACATATCCAGAAAATCATCAACAATTCCCGGACCGATAAGCATAATAGTACTACCCGCTATTAACATCATCAGCATGGTATTTAATTCACGTGATGTAGGTACCTGCCCTTTTTCCCGAGCTTGCTGTATTCGTCGAGGCGTAGGTTGTTCAGTGCGTTCCTGTCCGGTATCTTCTGCCATTACTTGATACCCAGAATAGATTGAATAAGATGATAAACTTCACTGAACAAAGAAATTGATTTTGGTGCAACATTTGGCAACGTTATCATTACCAGAGTAAAACCTAACATCATAGTAATTGGAAAACCAATCGCAAAGATATTAAGTTGCGGTGCAGAACGCGTCATAATACCAAATGAAATATTAACAACCAGTAAAGAAGCAATGGCTGGTAAAGCAATCGCCATTCCACCGGCAAAAATATTAGCACCCCATCGTACGACTTGCATAAAATCATCTGCAACTAAACCAGCAGCGGATATTGGCATCGTTTTAAAACTTTCCGCTAACACTTCAATTAAAACAAGATGTCCATTGATCGAAAGATAAATCAACATCACCATCACAGTATAAAATTGACTCAGTACCGGTGACTGCGCTCCATTTTGTGGATCAACCATTAAGGAGAAACCCAAGCCCATTTGCATAGCAACAATTTGCCCACCTGTTATTACAGCGCTAAAAACCAGCTGTACGGTAAAACCAATAATTAAACCAATTAGTATTTGTTGGGCAATAATAATGATAGCCAGCGGACTCAACACATTAACTTCTGGTGCAGGTAATATAGGAACAAGAACAGAAGTAATGGCAAACGCAGTCATGATTTTTACTTTAGTGGGGACGCTGCGAGTGCCAAAAACAGGTGCAGATGCAACCATTGCAGAGACTCTGAACAAAGGCCATAAATATGCACCAATAAGTGCAGTGATTTCTGTGGCAGAAATAATCACCCTTAACCCACTAAATAAGGTATGTCACGGATCAACTGTTGGGTATATTCCATTATTAAACGTAACATCCATGGGCCGGCTAACATTAAGGTAACAACAGTAATAATAAGTTTTGGAATAAAACTTAATGTCATTTCATTAATTTGTGTTGCTGCTTGAAACATACTGACCATTAAACCAACAATTAATGCAGGAATAAGAATAACCAGGATCAACATTAATAAAACCTGTAAGGCATGTTGAAATATGGTGAGTACGTCTTCAGGGCTCATGCTTTACCTCTTACACATAAAAGCTTGATGCTAATGTGCCAATAATCAGATTCCAGCCATCAACTAAAACAAACAACATGATCTTAAAGGGTAAAGATATAACCATAGGGGACAGCATCATCATACCCATCGACATCAATACGCTGGCGACCACCAGATCGATAATTAAAAAAGGAATAAATAATAAAAAGCCAATTTGAAAAGCAGTTTTTAATTCACTGGTAACAAATGCAGGAACCAAAATTGAAAATGGAACGTCTGCATGAGTGGCGAATTTTTCATGCCCCGCTATTTGTGCGAATGTAAGAATGTCTGCCTCACGTGTCTGGCCAAACATAAAATGACGCAAGGGTTTACCTGCTGCAACGGCTGCATCCTGAATCGTTATTTTTTCACTGAGATAAGGCTGTAAAGCTTCGTTATTTATACGATCAAACACTGGCGCCATAATAAAAAATGTTAAGAACAAAGATAAACCGATCAGTGTTTGTGATGAAGGCGCCTGCATTAAACCAAGAGCCTGCCGCATGATAGATAAAACAATAATGATACGAGTAAAGGATGTCATCATCATTAACGCAGCTGGAAGCAACGTTAATACAGTCATCAAAATCAATATTTGAATACTAACACTATAAGACTGTTCGCCATTTGGTGCAGTTGTTACTGTTACCGCTTGCAACCCTAATTCAGCAGATACACTTTGTAACGGAATAAACCAGGCAATAACTAATGTGAAGATAGTTAAGAAAGATTTAAACCATACGTTCATGCGTTGCCTCGATTTTTAATTGCCGCATGAAGTTTTTCTGAAAAACTGGAAGATACTTTAGAGTTTGCTTCTACCGTTGAAGTAATAGGTTCATCCATAACATGTAAAGTACGAATTTCACCTGGAGCAACACCAACTAGTAATTGAGTTTCACCTGCCTGAATTAATACAACTCGTTCACGTTGACCTACTGAAATGCCACCAAGTACTTTTAAATTTCCCGCAGCCATTCCACCCATGCTACTCATACGGCGCATAAACCACGCCATACCAATAATAAGAGCAACCACGATAAACAGACCAAAGAACATTTGAAGATAGCTACCCAAACCTACAGGTTCGCTGGATAGAGAGGCAATCGCTTTTCCTTTTGTTGTATCTGCTGCTACTGCAGCATAACTAACGTGTGTAAATAGCAGGGTAAAAAAGGAGATAAGAGCACGCATGAATCATTCCTGCTATTTAAGTTTCTTAACACGTTCAGCTGGACTAATAATATCGGTTAGTCGAATACCAAACTTTTCATTAACAACAACTACTTCACCATGAGCTATTAATGTACCGTTAACAACAACATCAAGTGGTTCACCTGCCATACGGTCAAGTTCAACTACAGAGCCTTGATTCAGTTGTAATAAATTCCGAATATTAATTTTAGTACTACCAATTTCCATTGAAATGGTTACGGGTATATCTAAAATAACATCAAGATTTAAATCTTCGCCAGAACCACCCGAGCTTTGTAGCTTATCCAGGGATACATGTTCGGCCTGCAAAGCGGAACCACTTGTTGATTCTTCCATAGGCGTCCCCGCCTCTTCCATTGCTGCAGCCCAATCATCCATTGAAGCATCGTTATCTTCACCATCACTCATGATGTTCACCTTTTTCTGTGTGTTTTGTTGTACCTAAAACGGCTAATTCTTTATCTATATTATGATTAACGGCTTTAATAATTTTTACCGCTTTATTACCTTTTGATTCACCCACTTTTCCACG
>JAGLTQ010000037.1 GCA_023135195.1 Gammaproteobacteria bacterium
GAAGATGGCCACGGTGCTGAAGGCACTTTGGACATGGAGCAGTTATTAACAGGTGTTCAGGAAGCAGCAGATTTTGTTGAGCAAACAAATGTTGATGCTTTAGCAATTGCTATCGGTACTTCGCACGGTGCTTACAAATTTACTCAAGAACCTACTGGCGAAGTTTTACGTATTGACCGTATTGAAGAGATTCATGCAAAACTTCCTAATACACATTTAGTTATGCACGGTTCATCTTCAGTGCCACAAGAATGGTTGAAAATCATCAACGACTTCGGTGGTGACATGAAGCAAACTTACGGCGTTCCTGTTGAAGAAATCGTTAAAGGAATCAAGTCTGGTGTTCGTAAAGTTAATATCGATACTGATTTACGTATGGCATCTACCGGTTCAATTCGTCGTCATTTACAAGAAAACCCTTCTAACTTTGACCCACGTAAATTCTATAAAGAAGCTACGAAGTCAATGAAAGAAATCTGTAAAGCACGCTTCGAAGCATTTGGTTCAGCGGGTAATGCAGACAAAATCAAAGTTAAATCATTAGAAGAAATGATTGGCTTCTACAAATAAGACAAATTCTTAATATGGTATAAGAAGGTGGGTTTTTTAACCCGCCTTTTTTATTAGGAAGCATAACATTTATTTTTACCGTAAAGACGCGAAGAGCGCAAAGTATTAAGGGCTAAGATTAGAAAATTTATAGCTTGGGTAATTGTTTTTACATCTACATCTATGTATAAGTTTATAATTTAAAGAACATTTTTTAAATCTTCTTTGCGCCCTTGGCGTCTTTACGGTAAAAATAAATAATTCAGGTTTTCATAATGTCAGATTCAATATTAGAAAAAATTACCCAGGAAATTACTAATGATCCACGTTCAGGACAGTCATTGTTATTATTCGCTTTAATGGCAACGCTGAATGTTGAGAAAACAGGGCATATGTATCTATTGTCAAAACTTAAAGAATTTACGCTAGAGAATCGCCAGCTTGCTTATGGTGTTATAGAGTTAATGGCGGATAATAATATTGCTAATGATGCCTGGCATCAGGCATATTCAAAAATGGAACAGGCAATTCGAGGTTAGGATGAGAGAGTTAATGGAAAAAAATAATGGTCAGGCATTTTTTTTCTATGTTCTGCTAGCAGTTTTTTTTCTTCGTTTAGGATTGGCTGCCTGGCTACCAATGACTGGAGACGAAGCATATTTTATTGTTTGGGGTAAGAATCTTGATTATGGTTATTATGACCACACGCCTTTTGTTGGTTGGTTATTAGCTGCATTATTAACTGTTTCTGATGCTGCCTGGTGGCTAAGATTACCCTCCGTACTATTGCCAATTGCTATATCATATGGCATTTATCGAATTTTATTACCACGTTTACCACAAGTAGCGGCCTGGAGTGCATTAGCTTATTTAGTTGCTCCGGTTAATTTGATCAATATATTAATTACCACAGACACTCCACTTATATTTTTTAGTTTTGTTTCCGCCTGGTTTTTTTATCTTGCTTTATACGTATCGGAATCTAAACGTGACTTTCTATTAGCAGGCTTATTTTTAGGTTTAGCTTTTTTCTCTAAGTATTTCGCTGTTCTGTTAGGCTTTTCTTATGGATTATATATCGTATTTTTCCATAGAGATAAAAAGAATTTAATTGGTTTAGGTTTGATCCTGCTAATGGTTGCACCCTTTGTTGGTTTGAACTTGTTATGGAATTATAACCATTGCTGGAACAATATCTTATTTAATCTTTTTAATCGCACTGCCGGTGCTGATGACTCATTAATTAGTTTAATGAAATACGTAGGCATGTTGGTTTACTTATTCTCACCCGTTTTAATTTATTTTGTTATTAGAAAGACAGAAACAATTAAACAACTTTGGTCAGAGAATGTTGGGCGACTTTATTTATGGCTCGCTTTTTTCCCCTTAGTATTATTTTTACTGTTACTGTTTCGTAAAGAAGTGGGTTTGCATTGGGTCTTTAGTTTTTATCCCTTTGCCTTTATTGCTTTAGCGGGTGTGTTGAGCCTCAAACAATGGCGCTGGACATTCCATTTTATGTGGGTGTTTAGTCTTATCCATGTTTTAGCCTTGAGCAGTATTATGATACTTCCGGTTGAGACATTCGCAAATAAAAAAGAAGCAGTAGAGAATTTAATCTTTGGTAAGTATCCAGAAGAAGTTTTAATGAAACTCAAGCCTTATGAAAAAGACTATACTTTTGCAACAATAAGTTATGGCATGTCTTCTGTTGCATCATATTATTCAAGAAAGCATTTTATCGTTTTTGATAAAGCCTCTTTTCATGCGCGTGAAGATGAGCGTTTAACCGATTATAAAAAACTGAATGGTAAGAATATCCTAATCTTTAAACGTACAACCTCTAACCTCGATAAATTAAGTAAATACTTTTCCAGTAGTGAAAGAAAAAGCTTTAACGTGAGAGAAGCAACATTTGAATTATTGATTGGCAATAAGTTTAATTATGATTTGTATCGTAAAGAAGTGTTAAAGCCGATTAATAGTGACTTTTATGCAATACCTGACTGGCTGCCTGTTGGGAAGTGTGAATTTAAAGATAAATATAGTTTTACTGAAAAATAAATCAGGCTTGTCACCAGCTAAAGCGTTCATATAATTCAAGTGTGCGGTTCTTTGTTTTTTTGTAAATATTTGTCAGGATGCGTGTAGGTAAAGCTTTATTATTTTTAATTTCACCGTTACAGGGTGATAGAGCAAAATGAATTTTTATATTTTGAGATTTAAGATATTGTTCAGCATTATAAATTTTATTTTTTTGCGTTTTATCTATGTCCAGAACCATTGCGCGATCACATGAACAATCATATTCACCTTTATCAACATAGCATAAATCATGTGTTTTACATTGTTGGTCTAATTTATCAATAGGATCATCTGCATTATTTACGTCTTTTGGGTAGTTAGGTCCACACCAGTTACCATGCATTGAAAATCCATTTGCATTATCAGTAGCGCTAGACGATGATGTAAAAATAGATAATGTTATATAAAGTATAAAAGATATTAGTGGAAGTTGAATTTTATTAAATAATTCCATGTTAACACTCTATAGTTTGTTTTTTAATATTCTGTTGGCGCAGAAATTATGGCATGTGATATTTTCGAGTTCAATTCATATTAATATTATAGTCGTACTTATTGTGGGAAATGACGACTAGGTTAAAGAATGCCAGGTTATATGTTAGTTTTTCTGTCCCCTTTTTTATTACTGTTTAGATATTTTTATTAAAGAATTTTTACCAGCTAAAGCAGTCTTTTATATTTAAAGACAAGCATACTAAGCATTATAACCAATTGATTTTATTCATAAAAAAGAACAATGTTAAGTATTATCTCAAGAATAATGTATTGCTCGTTATCTAATTAATTGTTAGAGTTCGGGAGAAATCATGGGAAAACCGGTAAGAATCAAGGATAATAAACCCATTGCTAAATACAGGAAGCTTAATTGATATGTCTAAGAAAAAAGGTGTGCTACAGAAGGTCTCACTCATTTCGGCTATGGTAAGTTATGTGCTTGCAGTTGTTACGGGCATTATACTTTATTTTCGATTGGAGAGTGTGGGTAGCGATAATCCCATATCAGCCAGCCTTATGGCATCGACTTTTTTCTTCATAAGTGTTGGGATTACTCTTCACTTCATGGGAAAGGCTGATATACCGAGTTTTAAAGTAGATACCCCTGAAGAGAAATAAAATATTTAAAGTCAGGATCTTGTAAAGGGTAAAGCTTCATCACGTATTAAATATTGATCATTTTATATTACGTTTTGTATCACTAATCTTTATTTTTTTATTATAAAGAGTCAGTGTTGCTTTGATCTTTTGAAGTCGCAAGCAAAAGTAATCAAACCTTCCGAAATGAAAAATATTTATGTCCAAAATAACTGCTAATAACGGGGATACCCAGGCCAATTAAATGGGCAACTTCTTCAGGGTAGAAAGTGAATGAAATATATGGGAAGAAGTATTCTGCTAAACCTACACTAATCAACCAAACCTGAATCACCGCAAATATATTTACAATTGTAAAATCTCTAAACTCATCTTTAAGTGGACGACCACTTTTATCGAAGACATAATGTTTTGATAATAAGAATGCTGTGATCATACCCACCAGGTATGCAAAAATAATTGCATATCGGTAAGAAACCAGTTCACTAAAACCAATACGACTGACAAAGTTGACCCCGGCGGAAAAGCCACCGACTATCAGAAATTGGAAAAATTCACCATGATTGGATTTGCTCATAACGCAGACATTTCTGCCAGTTGTTTACCTAGATGAATACTTTCTGAAATAGAACGGTCTTCCGGATAGTAATAAGAGGTATCTGCTATGAATAACCCTTCTATTTCTGATCGCATTGGCGGTAAATGATGCGCAAAATCCGGTTGGCAAATAGGTTGAGCAAAAGCATAACGTGCAACATTGATATCAATAAAATCGGAATCAATGAGCTCTGGATTGAGCTTCTTTAAATAAGACGATGCTTCTTCGATAAACAGTTCATCACTCCATTTAAATTTGTCTAAAGACTGTGGCATGTAATAAGGAACATAAATTAGATGCTCAGATAAAGGGCGGAGGTTACTCATTTCAATAACACCCGGTATTTCAAAATTATCATCGCTTATATTTAACCAAAAATTGGGTGTTACTGCTTTTTTAAGTTTAAAGAGTAAACAGACAACACCGATATTTTGAACTTGTTTATATTGAATTAAGTGTTCATCAGGCAATTGTGGGATCATCTTAGGCAAGTACTGTAAAGGAATGGTACTAATCACCTGATCGTAATTTATTTCTTCATCGGCAACTTTAATGCCAGTAACTTTATTATTGTCGCTAATAACCTGACTTACCGGTGTATTGAGTAAAATACGCCCACTTTTATTTTCAATTTCCTGTTGTAGGCGTTTGAGTAAGGTTTCTGAACCATCTTCTATATATCCCAATGACTCCTGAAATATACTACGACGTGACGTACCCATGCGGCGAATTCGAGCCCAAATCCAGGCAGCCGATAGATTATCTGTATAGTGGTGGAATTTAAGTTTAAAGAGACGTTCCCATAAAATTTTATAGGATTTATGGCCGCCACCTTTTTTTAACCATTTAACCGCATCAATAGAATCAAGATCTTTCCACTGATCTTTTTTACGTTTTGATGAAAAAAACATGTGTGCGCCATAACGCAGTTTTGATATTAAATCGAGATGAGGGAAAGTCAGTAGTGAGAAAGGATCTCCCCATTTATGCAGTTGACCGTTATAGTAGTATCCCATTTTAGTGTCAACCCAATGCAACTTGTCGCGCATGTTGAGTTCATCCATTAAATCGAATAAAGGCTGATCTTGCCCACAGACAAAATGGTAGTAACGTTCAATGTCCATGCCATTAAAATCAAAGTGCGCTGACATGCCGCCAATGCGATCATCAAACTCATAGATATCTACTTGCTTCCCTTGTTTGGCAAGTTCATAGGCAGCAGCGAGTCCCATTGGACCGGCACCGATAATAGCGACTTTAGTCATTTGCTAGTCCTAAAAATGTAAAATATATTTACTGTATGTTTCATCAAGGTATGTTTCTTTTAGAGCGACATCTAATGGAGTTGATTCAACTTCAAATATTTCCCACCAGGGTATCAATTCAAACTCTTCATGGATAATAAGCGCTTTAAGTTGCGATGTGGTAAAGGGGGGATCACGATCAAAAATTGCATATGTTTTTAATAGCGTCCAAAAGAACCAATAGGGAATATGCATTATCCAGGTGCGAAGACCTAATGTCTTTTTAATCGCTTTGATAATATCTACATAATCAATTTTTTCGCGGCCCGTAATATTAAAGACTTCATTCTTTGGCTGTTTAAACATTGCACTAATAATGATATTACAGAAATCACCAACGTAAAGAGGCTGGCGCATAAAACGACCATGAGAAGGAATAGGGAAAATAGGTAGTTTTGCCATAAAGCGTGATAACCAACCAAGGTGTTTTCTATCAAACCAGCCAAACATCAACGTTGGTCGTAAAATACAATGTGCAATACCACTGTTAATAACCAGGTTTTCCTGATCTTCTTTTGTCTGAGTGTAAAAGTCATCGGCTTCTGATTCTAAAACAGAAGAACTAATATGAACGATATAAGGTACGTTATATTGTCTGGCTGAGTGAAGCACTTTTTCAGTAGACGTGATGTTGTTACGAATGAAAGGTTCAATGGTTAAACCGCCAATCTGTGCCTGCAACATGATGATCATGTCAGCATCTTTCAGGCTTGTTTGCCACTTACCATCTTCAGCAAGATCAGCTTCTATTACTGTAATATCAGGATGAAGATCAGCAAGCATTTTAGTATTGTTTTTATGCTTATCGATTGCTACCAGGTTGGTATAACCTGCCTTCATTAAAAAGACGATCAGGTTCTGCCCAACCAGGCCAGCAGCACCCGGGATAACGATTTTGCTCTCTTTTGTTAAATTAACAAATGCATTCATAGTGATAGGTACTTAAATATTTTTTCTGGAATAGATTTAATAATGAGCATGATATATCGCCAGAAGAAGGGTAGATAAGCGACTTCACGTTTTTTCTTAATGGCATTATAGATACCTTTACTAATAACTTCCGGGGATACCCATAAAAGTCCTTTTTTAAAATCTTTAGTCATAGGCGTATCGACAAAACCGGGTTTAATAGTGAGTACATGAACCTTCGATTTTGCTAATCGATTACGTAGCCCCTGTAAAAATATTGTTAAAGCACCTTTGGCTGTGCCATAGATATAATTACTTTGTCTTCCACGATCACCAGAAGGAGATGAAATGACAGCAATGGTTCCAGAACCCTGTTGTTCAAATTGATTCGCTAATAGTGTTAAAAGTGAAATAACACTGAGACAATTTATTTGTAATTCTTTAAGTGTATTAGCATAATTTTTTTCGCCATCTTTTTGATCACCCAATGTGCCATAGGCAATAAGAACAGTATCAATACTTCCCATTGTTTCTGTAGCGCGTTTAATGAGTTCACTATGACTTGTATCATCGGAAAGATCGATGGATTCATAATTCACCGATGTTGCACCACGCACTAACATGTCCTGTTTCATACTTGTCAGTTTGTCTTTATTACGGGCAACTAAATACAAGTTATGCTCGTCCGCAGCAAACAGCCGTGTGGTATGTTTTGCAATGGCAGATGTTGCGCCTAAAATTAATATGTTTGACATAAAGCTATCCTGATTAAATCGTTCTGGATTATTTTTTCTGGCTCGGGCTTACTCTGCG
>JAGLTQ010000038.1 GCA_023135195.1 Gammaproteobacteria bacterium
TTTTCACACAGTCTGGGCCGAAAGCGGACAGAATTTTTTTAATCCTTTGAATAAACGACTACCGGATCAGTAAAGCATTTTGAATTAGGTATCAGCACCGTACCTTCTTCAGAATCAAGTTTAGTGTAACGCAGATCAACTGAAATGACTTTCCCTTCATATCCTGCAACTTTAATTTTATCGTTTATGTTGAAAGGGCGATAAAGCAGAATTAAAACACCGGATAAAAGATTTGAAATGGTGTCTTTGAAAGCAAAGCCTAATGCAAAACCTGTTAAGCCTAATCCTGCAACGAGAGCAGAGACATTAATTCCGATTGTTCCTAGTGCTGTAATTATCCCGAGTAATGTAAATACGACGCGGCTGGCTTGTGCAAAAAATTTGGTGAGATGAGGATCGAATTCAAGTTTTTCGGCGAGTTTGATAATAATGCGTTTTACAAACTTCGCCAAAATAAAGAAGAGAATAATAATGAATACGACAGCCGCCAGTTTTGGTAGCCATATCATGCTTTCCTGAATTGCAAGTTCTGTCAGTTTAGTAATATCCATATTCAAACAGTTTTATTAAATACCATATTGCTCACGATAAGCTTTTACTTTGTTGAGGTACTGAGCAAAATCTGCATTACCCTCGATATAGGTAATCAGGTGCTCTAATTTAATAATACTGAGTACAGGAATATTATATTGCTGCTCAACTTCCTGAATTGCAGAGAGTTCACCGGTGCCTTTTTCCTGTCTGTCCAGCGCAATAATCACACCGGCGGGTTTTGCGCCTGCGGCTGAAATCATCTCCATGGATTCACGAATGGCGGTACCGGCGGTGATGACATCATCAATAATAAGAATATTGCCTTCCAGGGCTGCGCCAACAATATTGCCGCCTTCGCCATGGGTCTTGGCTTCTTTGCGGTTAAAGCTATAAGGGATGTTGGTATCTTGATGTTCATACAGTGCAACAGCAGTGGTTGTTGCGAGAGGAATACCTTTATAGGCAGGGCCAAATAAGACATCAAACTTGAGTTCACTTTCTTTAATTGCTGCGGCGTAGTATTGACCGAGTTTAGCGAGTGCTTCGCCAGTATTAAATAAGCCGGCATTAAAAAAATAGGGGCTGATGCGGCCTGATTTCAAAGTGAATTCGCCAAAGCGAAGTACGTCATTCTTAATAGAAAATTCGATAAAGTCTTTTTGATAATCGCGCATGATTGTTCCTATTGAGTTTAATTCAGCAATCTTTCATAGAGCATACTGGTGCTGCGTTAGGTCGTGTATGATACACGTTTTGTGAACAAAATTGGGTAATCAGTAATGCGAATTATTACAGCAAATGTGAATGGGATACGCGCTGCGGAACGTAAAGGATTTTTCGATTGGATGAAAAAGCAGCGTGCAGACGTGATTTGTATTCAGGAAACCAAGGCGCAGGAACATCAGCTCGACGACACGATTTTTTATCCAAAGGGATATCACTGCTATTATTTTGATGCAGAGAAAAAGGGCTATAGCGGCGTCGCAATTTATTGTAAGACAAAACCCAATAAAGTCAGCAAGGGATTAGGTTGGCCGCATGCTGATACTGAAGGACGCTGGATTCAAGCGGAGTTTGATGGCATAACAGTCGCTTCACTTTATTTACCTTCGGGCTCATCAAGTCCTGAACGTCATCAAAACAAACTCAAGTTTATGGATAACTTACTTGAAGATATGCGTGGCATGAAGCGTAAACGTCGAGAGTTTGTTATTTGCGGCGACTTTAATGTCGTACATAAAGAAATTGATATTACTAACTGGAAAAGCAACCAGAAAAATTCAGGCTGCACACCAGAAGATCAAGCTTGGGTAGATAGTGTGCTGGATGATGTTGGTTATCTTGATGCTTTTCGAGAAATAAATAAAAAGTCAGGTGAATATACCTGGTGGTCTAATCGGGGCAATGCGCGCGCGAACAATGTCGGTTGGCGTATTGATTATCAATTTGCCACTCCCGGCTTAAAAGGGAAAATTAAAAAAGCCTCGGTTTACAAAGATAGTTGGTTTTCAGATCATGCACCGCTAACGATTGATTATGATTTTGAAATAAAATAATGTAATTCGTTTAATTAGTAAAATAATAAAAAGTTTATAGTAAGGAACAATATGTCTTCACCTGTAAATTTAAAAACAGAAACCAGCTGGCTTTCAGCTATTAAAATTTATATGAATCGTCGTGTAATTGCGATGTTGTTTTTAGGTTTCTCGGCCGGCTTACCTTTTCCTTTAGTCTTTACAACTTTATCTACCTGGTTGCGGCAAATAGGTATCTCAAAAACAGTCATCGGTTTTTTTGCCTGGATAGGCATTACATATTCAATAAAGATTTTCTGGGCACCTATTGTTGATCGTATGCCGTTACCTTTTATTACTCGACTAATGGGGCAGCGACGTAGCTGGATGTTATTAGGGCAAGCTGGAATCATCGCAGGTCTACTCGGCATGGCCGGGACTGATCCTGCACAACATATAACAGGTATGGCACTGTTTGCATTGCTTGTAGCTTTTTCTTCAGCAACGCAAGACATCGTCATTGATGCTTACCGAATTGAAGCAGTAAAAGATGAGTTTCAGGGTGCAATGGCTGCATCATACCAGGCCGGTTGGCGTATTGCTGCGGCTTTAGTTGCTGGTGCAGCAGTACTTTATATTTCAGAATATTTTTCCTGGACAGTGGCTTATATGGCGATGGCTGCTTTTATGGCTGTTGGCATTATTACCGTATTTGTGATCAGTGAGCCAGAAAGAAACATAAGTCAGCAGACATATTTGCAGGAAGAGCGGGTAGTTAATTTTCTTGAATCAACAGCACATATTCCTGATGTACTACGCATACCTGTTGCCTGGTTTATTGGTGCAGTGATTTGTCCTTTTACTGATTTTTTTCAGCGCAATTCTCGTAATGCATTATTTGTTCTTTTATTTATTGGTATCTATCGTATTAGTGACATTGTATTAGCGAATATGACCCATCCTTTTTATATTGATATGGGGTTTAGTGTCATTGAGATTGCGAACATCGCGAAAATATTTGGTGTAGTAATGACTTTGCTAGGCGCATTTATTGGCGGTGTGCTTGTTGTTCGTTACGGTATTTTAAGAATTTTATTATTAGGTGCCATTTTAGTTTCATTAACAAATCTAATGTTTGCATTATTAGCAGATAACGGACATAGCACTATTGGTTTGGCGATAGTCTTGAGCAGTGATAATTTTTCTGGCGGTTTAGCCAGTACAGCATTTATTGCTTATTTATCCTCGTTAACCAACAAGGCATATACCGCAACTCAATATGCTTTATTTAGTTCTATTATGACCTTGGGACCAAAATTTATTTCAGGTTTTTCAGGCTTGGTCATTGATGCACAAGGGTATATCTTTTTCTTTAGTTACGCTGCGGCATTAGGATTGCCCGCTATTTTTATGGTTCTACACTTAATGAAGCAAAACAGTACTAATGGGAATTGAAACTTCATATTTAGCGGCATTCCTTGTTGGTCTACTTGGTGGTGTGCATTGTATTGGCATGTGTGGAGGGATTGTGGGTGCCTTATGTATAGGCCTGGGTAATAATTTAGGCAGTGAGCAGGATAAAACCGCACAACAAAATTTCCTAAAAGTATTACCTTTTCTTTTATCGTATAACCTCGCTCGAATTAGTAGTTATACGCTTGCAGGAATTCTAATGGGTGGTATTGGCTGGCTAGGTAGTCACTTGATTACACTTTATTCTATTCAACAAACGTTAGAGATTATTGCTGCTGGATTCATGTTGGCATTAGGTTTGTACATTGCTGGATGGTGGAAAGGACTTGCGAGTATAGAACGCTTAGGTGGTAAAGTTGTTTGGAAACGGCTCGAGCCTCTGGGTCGACGTTTTATGCCGGTAACAACATATCGGCAAGCATTTTTTTTAGGGTTAGTTTGGGGTTGGTTACCCTGTGGCCTGGTGTATAGCGTTATTATTTGGACCATCTCAACACAAAGCCCACTTGAAGGTGGGCTGCTGATGTTGAGTTTTGGTTTAGGTACATTGCCTAATTTATTATTGATGGGTGTGTTTGCTTCAACACTTAATCAATTTATTCAGCAGCCTTGGGTAAGACAAGTTGCCGGGATAATGATTATGGCTTTTGCCGGTGTAATGTTTTATCGCGGCTGTACATGAGGTTAAACCAGCAAGAAAAAAAGCCTTAACCACGGAGGGCACAGGGAAAATAGTAGTGCTTAATAATAGACCTCCCCGTGAACCCAGTGTCCCCTGTGGTTTTTTATTTAATTCGATTTTTTAACAAATTCAGTCAAGATAACAATATGTTGTCCATCCACCTTACCTTCTATTTGTTCAGGATTATCTGCAACAAGTGAAATTTTTCGAACAGCCGTTCCGCGTTTCGCAGTAAAGTTTGCACCTTTAACGTTTAGATCTTTTGTTAGCGTTACCGTATCACCGGCTTGCAGTACAGCACCATTACAATCCATATGTTTAACCATGTCGACATCGCCTTGTCCTTCACCTGTCGCCTGTGCCCAGGCTAACAAGTCATCGTCAAGGTAAAGCATATCAAGTAAATCCTGTGGCCAACCTTCAGCACTTAAGCGAGTAAGCATACGCCAGGCTAATATTTGTACAGCTGGTACCTGGCTCCACATACTATCGTTAAGACAGCGCCAGTGATTAACATCTACTTTGTCAGGATTTTCTATTTGATCTTTGCATGTGTCGCAGAGTAGTACGGATTGTTTTGGATTGCCGTTAGATTCAGGTGGAACTTCATAGACTGTAAGGTTTTCAGTGGAAGTACATAATTCACACCTGGATTCGCTGCGTGCAAATAATTCTTGTTCTGTATTCATTGTTTTCTACCCAAATTTTAAAAGGAGTATTATACAAAATTTCACTGCTGTCCCGTTAACACGTCATTCCCGCCTGCGCGGGAATGACGTGTTAACGGGACAGCAGTGACAAAATTTATAGGAAAATTTTCTATTGATAATAGATACCAGAGTAATCTGAGGTTACTCCGGTACTTTATCGAGAGGTTAGTTTTTGTATTAGTTCGTATAAAACTCTTTCTTAAATTTAATAGTCTGCGTTTTACTTGATCCTGTGGGCTGAACTTTAATTTTAAAGGTAATGAGCTCTTTATTTGTCACCCTAAAACTGGAGATATAATAAATAACATCATCCTCTTTTATTTCTCTAAATTGTAAATGTTTTAACTGTGAATTTAGATTAGTGCCGGTACCGGTTACTTTTGCAGTTACACCCTTGCCATTATGTTGCACAACGATATTAAGCATGCCGCGATTTTTACTTCGTTTAATTTTATAAGCTTTAGCAACCTTTGGTAATAACACATCAGTAGGCAACGCAGTATGATGGATAACGTAATCTCCAAATTTTGTAACATTCTCTGCGTAACCACTAAGCGGAAGACTTAAAAGTAAAGCTAAGCCGAAAAAACGCGAGATAAAGTGAGATGAAGTCATATTATTACTCCTTGTCATTGTTTAACTATAAATATAGACAATAACACGAGGTTTTACTCGCTTGACAGTAATAATAATAATGTAGGCTTATATTTTATAAGTGAAAAGGCCCGTCAGAAGACGGGCCTTTAAATGCATGCATGCAGACAGGATAAATGGGGACGTTTAGGCGACCTGGGCTTTATCACCGCTAGAGGTGAAATCATCAAGTGGTCTATTTAGGGTGTCCATCAACATATTGAGATCAGCGAGTTGCGTATTTAGAGCCTCTGCACTTGTTTCCAGCTCTGAGATACGTGTTTGTAATGTATCACGCGACTCATTAATTTTACGCAGGCTTTCTAAACGTTTTTCCATTTGGTTTCTATGTTCTTTAATTCGGGAAACCAACGGAGCCATACCTGCTTTACCCCATGCTTCCACTTCCTGATGCGCCTGAAAGAACGTATTTCTTGCATGACTCACCATTGAAATAAAGAATTTCTTAACAACAAAGGCCTGCTCGGTAGCCGCCATTTTTGCACTGCTGCGATAGGACTCTGCTTCGTGATTTAAGCGTTCTAAATCACGCTTGTATTTACCCATGCTAAATAACCTGGGTTTAACATCAGATAGCCCATGTTCTTTATTGAATGAGCGGTAAATAGTTTGCAGTAGCATGTTCACTTTATCGGCTCGTTGTGAGGCTTCGGTAATTGTTATAGAAATGATATCGAAAAATTCTTTCATGCCGCCTTTTAAGCCATTGGTGGTCCAGGTGCCGGTCATTTCTTTACGTGTTTTTGCCATCAGTTCATCAAGCTTGGTTAAGCTTAAAGATAACATCAGTTTTTGATGATTTTCCGTGAATGATTTTTTATTGGCCTGAAAACTTTCTACGCTTTTATGGTAAATTGTTTGCTCTTCACGGGTTTTTTTCATCAGATGGCCGATAACATCTTCATTTTTTCCGCTTAGGCCTGCAAATTCTTGTAGCTGTTTATTGGTGTCATTGAGTCGAGATGAAATCAGATTACGAGACTCTTCAGCCATACCGCCGATTTCAGCAACAATACTGTTACGTACGATCTGTTGTTTTTGCGGCAATATATCCTGAGCAAGAATGGCTTCTAAAGCAAGGATATTACTTTTATCCAGTAATTCGGTGTCATGACGAATTTTTGCTAACAGGCCTTTTTGTGCCGAAACAGGAAAGACATTTTCAATTCCTATGCTTAGCATTTTAGCGGCAGATCTACATTGCGTCGTAATACTGTTTTGAATTGCGTCTTCGCTTTTGAGATCATCCCACAAAGTATCAACTTTGTTGAGTACAACAATGCGGCCATGTTTGGCATCGCCACCTAAGGGTTGCACATTCTGACTCCACATATCCATATCAGATTTCGTTACACCGCTATCGGCTGCTAATACGAAGACCACCGCCTGGGCATTAGGTAACATATTGATAGTTAATTCCGGTTCATTACCCAAAGCATTTAGACCCGGGGTATCAAGAATGGTTAAACCTTCTTTTAACAAAGGATGCGGGAAACTGATTAAGGCATGGCGCCACATGGGAATCTCAACCATATTGTCAGCTTCATTCATTCGGTAATCAGAAAGCCCCAGCTTTTCTGCAACGGGTAAAGGCACACGCTTTGTTTTAACGACTTCGAGGAAAGCTTCGGCCATTTTTTCAGATGAGCTGGTATCAAGAGTGATTGAAGTCCAGTTAATCGGGTTATGTTTATGTTCCTGAATGCTGGTGTCTTCTAAACGCGTTTCAATAGGAAGAAGGCGGATATAACTTTGATCAGACTCGCCATCATAAAAAAGTTCAGTTGGGCACATCGTGGTACGGCCTGCTTCCGAAGGTAGTAGGCGTCTGTCGTATTCCGAGAAGAAAATAGCATTAATCAGCTCGGTTTTACCGCGAGCAAATTCCGCAACAAAAGCAATGGTGAGATGATCAGATTTTAGCGTTTCAATGAGTTCAAAAATACGAATTTCGACTTCAGACGAACTCATTTTGTTACTTTCAAGCCATGTTTGATATTTCTGGATTGCTTCAGTGATATCTGACCGCCATCGGCCATATGCTTGCATTTGATCTGTAAAACGGTCAGTCGCCATGGTATTCCCAAAAATATGTTGTTAACGTATTGATTATAATAGTTTTTTTAAGATTAATGCTTATTTTAAGCGTTCTTTGCCAATTTTCCTACATTCTATGTAGCAATATCTTAACAGAAGAGGCTAAGACTAAGAAATATAACGGCAAATTGAGAAACTAATTTAGTTTTATTGGATAAATAGTTTAAATAAATTGTGATGCTGTTCACAGTTTAATGGCTTTGTTTTAATAAGTCTAAAGGGGTTTTCGAACAAGAAGTGCTGAATTTAGAGGGAGGATTAAATTGGAGAGTTTAATTGGGCTTAAAATTTTTACACGTTTCGTTCGCTGGTTTTCACTTTTTATGAGTTTGACGTGAGAGTTCGGAACAGCAAAGGTTTTTGCTAAGAATTTAAGTCAGTGTTTGTGTGCCTTTATTATCCACAGGGAGAGCAGTAATTCGAATCTTCAGGTATAGCCGTATTCCCCAATGAACTCATCCTTTTTGGCGTTGGGTTGCACATACAGACTAACAGCAGATCTTCATTTTCCCATTTATAAAAGTTAGACGTAGATTTAGGGCTAGAGTAGCCTGAATGAAATCCGGGAGATAACATCAAACCAACCCCGGATTTCGCTGCGCTACATCCGGGCTACTTTTTTTAATACCCTTGTTTATAATATTTTTTTAGCGATATTTAGTTCATGATTACTTGAGCAGTGGGATACATCATTCCCTCCGCCCAATGGCCAAGAGGATCAAGCAACAAGAGTTTGATTAACCATAAACCCACCATCGCCAACATAGGAGATAAATCCATGCCGGACATCGGGGGAAGAATTTTTCTCGCTGGGCGTAACACAGGTTCAGTAATTTGATGCAGTAAATTATTAACAGGATTGTATTGGCCTGGATTGATCCAGCTCAACAGAGCCATAATAAATATAGAGAATAAGAATACATAAAATCCCAGGGTAACTAATTCAACAGTAGAATAGAGGAATAAACCTAAAATATCGGGTGTGGGAAAGTTACGCATTAAGGTGATAATAAAAATTTCCAAGGTTTGTAGAACCAGCATGACAAAAACAGATGACATATCAATACCGGCGAAGCCAGGAATAAATCGTCGTAAAGGCTTTAAAGGAGGGTTGGTTATTTTTACTATGAAGCGTGAGACAGGGTTATAAAAGTCAGCCCTGACTATCTGTAAAATAAGTCGTAACATAAAGGCTAAAATGTATAAGCCAAATAAAGTTGAAACTAAAAAAACACCTGCATTACTGAGTGGATTCATTATTATTACCTATTTTCCAAGTTCATCTGCAAGTTCTTCCGCACGATCGCGAGCGGCTTTCATTGCTTTACTGAATATACCAACCAGATCTTGTTCTTCAAACATTTTAATGGCTTGCTCTGTTGTACCGCCCGGTGAGGTTACTTTTTGTCGTAATACTTCCGGAGCATCATCAACTTCTAAAGCAAGTTTAGTTGCTCCAAAACCGGTTTGAATGGCGAGTAAACGAGCGGTAGCAGCGGGTAAACCGAGTTCTATACCCGCTTTTTCCATGGCTTCCATCACCATAAAGAAATACGCAGGACCGCTGCCTGAAAGTGCTGTAACGGCATCAAGTTGTTTTTCATCGTTAACCCAAACGGTAACACCAACAGCACGTAAAATGGATTCAGCAATTTCTTTTTGTTCTTCGGATACGTTTGTATTGGCATATAAACCACTGGCACCACTTAATACTAAAGAGGGTGTGTTCGGCATAGCCCGAACAATGGCTTTATTTGAACCTAACCAGTTATTTAAACTTTCACTGGGAATACCGGCCGCAATCGTTAAATAGAGTGCAGAATCTTTTGCCTTAATGGATGCTGCAACTTCTTTTAATGCTTGAGGTTTGACAGCAAAAACAATGACATCACATAAATCAACAAGCTGTTGGTTTTCAGCAAAGGTTTCAATTGAAAAGTCATTTTGTAATGCCTTGCGAGTGTCTTCGTTTGGGTCTGCGGCAAAAAGATGAGCCGTTTTAACACCGCTTGAAATCAAGCCGCCAATGAGGCTGCGCGCCATATTACCCGCACCTATAAATCCAATTTTTTGATTATCCATAAACTTAACTATACCTAAAAATTTAGAATATATTAAACCACGAAGGGCACCAAGGACACAAAGAAGATCAAAAACATTTAAACCACGGGGAACACAGTGGGCACAGGAAAAAGAGTATTTTTATTGCTCGACTCAATGGATACATAGTTGTTCATGGATAGTCATTCAATATTTTTTCTTTCCCCGTGCTCTTCGTGTCCCCCGTGGTTTTATATCTTTGTTTTTTCTTGGTGTGCTTTGTGTCCTTCGTGGCTAATCTTTTTTATTTCTTTGCCCAAATATCGCTGTACCTATCCTTACCATAGTTGAGCCTTCGGCAATGGCGGCTTCCATATCATTTGTCATACCCATAGACAGGGTATCCATTTCAATACCATGAGATTGCAATTCTTCTTTTAATTCACGTAGCATACGAAAAGGTCGGCGTTGTAAATCAAAATTGTCTGTTGCAGCGGGAATGGTCATTAGTCCACGTAACTGAATATTGGCTAACTCGCTAATTTGTTTGGCTAAGGTCAGTGTTTCTTCTATGCTGATGCCGGATTTACTGCTCTCGCCGCTGGTATTGACCTGGATGCAGACATTGAGTGGTTTTTGTTCAGGATTACGTTGTTCACTTAAACGTTGGGCAATTTTTAAGCGGTCAATCGTATGTACCCAGCTAAAATTTTGTGCGATTTGGCGTGTTTTATTGGATTGAATGGGGCCGATAAAGTGCCATTCTATTGACTGATCGGGACTATGTTCTATTTTAGATAAGGCATCTTGCAGGTAATTTTCGCCAAAATGCAGCTGGTTTTCGGCAAAAGCTGTACGAATATCTTCAATTGGGTGGGTTTTGCTTACCGCTAATAATTGTACTGAGCCCGGTTGCCGAGAATACTTTTTTTCAGCATCTGAGACGAGGTTTCGAATAGATTTTATATTTTGTGCAATAGTATTTTGACTTGCGTGTTTCATAGTGAGATTGTACTTTAGTGCTAAGTATTTACTACTTATGTCTTAAGAAATGATACTGTAGACCGATAGATACCTTTATCAAGATGAAGATATGTTTTGCATACAAATAATAACGAATAACAAAATATAAAGAGATACCATGGATATTACCGAATTACTCGCTTTTAGCGTCAAAAACAACGCTTCAGATTTACATCTCTCGGCAGACTTACCCCCAATGATTCGTGTAGATGGTGATATGCGAAGGATCAATGTCCCTGCGCTTGATCATAAGACGGTACACAGTTTGGTGTACGACATCATGAATGATAAGCAGCGTAAGGATTTTGAAGAATTTCTCGAGACGGATTTCTCATTCGAAATACCCGATTTAGCACGTTTTCGTGTAAATGCGTTTAACCATAATCGTGGTGCCGGTGCGGTATTTCGTACCATCCCCTCCAAGATTCTCACACTTGAGCAGTTAAATGCGCCAGTCATTTTTAAAGAAATTTCTGATACGCCTCGAGGCATCGTTTTGGTAACAGGGCCAACCGGTTCTGGTAAATCAACAACTCTGGCAGCGATGGTCGACTATAAAAATGATACCGAGTACGGGCATATTTTAACGATTGAAGATCCCATCGAATTTGTTCATGAAAGTAAAAAGTGTTTAGTGAACCAACGTGAAGTACATCGCGATACCTTAGGCTTTAGTGAAGCACTTCGTTCAGCATTACGTGAAGATCCCGATATTATTCTTGTTGGTGAAATGCGTGATTTAGAAACTATTCGACTTGCATTAAGTGCAGCAGAAACGGGTCACTTGGTTTTTGGCACATTACATACAACTTCTGCAGCTAAAACAGTTGATCGTATTATTGATGTATTCCCTGCAGCGGAAAAAGATATGGTTCGTTCAATGTTATCGGAATCATTACGTGCCGTTATTGCGCAAACACTATTAAAGAAAATCGGTGGTGGTCGAGTTGCTGCACATGAAATTATGATTGGTACGCCGGCTATTCGAAACTTAATTCGAGAAAATAAAGTTGCGCAAATGTATTCTGCTATTCAAACCGGTCAGGGTATTGGTATGCAGACCCTGGATCAATGTTTACAGGATCTTGTTGCTAAAGGTGTGGTGAGTAAGCAAGATGCGAAAATGAAAGCGATGAATAAAGATACTTTTAATTAAGTAGCATTCAATATCGCCTGGAAATATTTTTTAATTTAAATTTATAGAGTAGAAGGTTTGGTTTATGGAGTTTGAATCACTATTAAAATTAATGGTGCACAAAAATGCCTCTGATTTATTTATTACAGCAGGGGTAGCACCGAGTTTAAAAGTTAATGGAAAAATTGGGCCTGTGACCCAGGCAACATTGACACCTATTCAGGCAAAAGAAATTGTTTTGGGCATTATGACCCAGGCGCAAAAAAATGAGTTTGCAGCGAGCAACGAATGTAACTTTGCTATTTCTGCTTCTGGTATAGGCCGTTTTCGTGTCAGCGCATTTATGCAACGTAATAATGCAGGCATGGTATTACGTAAAATTGAAACCACCATTCCGACGATGGAAGATCTAGGCTTACCCGTTATTTTAAAAGAACTTGCAATGACTAAACGTGGTTTGATTATGTTTGTTGGTGCAACCGGTTCCGGTAAATCAAGTTCATTAGCTTCAATGATTGGTTTTAGAAATAAAAATTCAACAGGTCATATTATTACCATCGAAGATCCGATTGAATTTATCCATCACCATGCGGGTTGTATCGTAACGCAACGTGAAGTGGGTCTGGATACGAAATCATTTGAAGAAGCGTTAAAGAACACTTTGCGTCAAGCACCCGATGTTATTTTGATTGGTGAGGTAAGAACCCGTGAAACAATGGATCATGCTATTGCCTTCGCAGAAACGGGACACTTATGTTTAGCAACATTACACGCCAATAATGCTAACCAGGCTATGGATCGTATTATTAACTTCTTCCCTGAAGATCGTCGTAACCAATTGCTAATGGATTTATCGTTGAATACTCGTGCATTTATTGCACAACAACTTATTCCAACACCAGATGGAACCAGTCGTGTTTTATGTGCTGAAATTATGATCAATTCACCTCTTATGTCGGATCTAATTCGTAAGGGGGAGGTTCATAAAATGAAAACCCTTATGGCAAAATCTCGCAATATGGGTATGCAGACCTTTGATCAATCTTTATTTGATTTATATAAAGCAGGAAGTATCACTTATGAAGATGCGATTAACTATGCAGATTCAGCCAATGAACTTCGTTTGATGATTAAACTGGGTGACAGTAAAGGTGCTGGTGCAGATTCACTCGCAGCTTCATTAGAAGGTGTGACTATTCAGGAAACAGAATAATTATTTAACTTCTTATATAAATAAAAAAGCCCCGCTAATTAAATATTACCGGGGCTTTTTTTGTTTTAAATTTATTTAAAACGTATAGGTTACACGAGCCGTTTGGCGAGAAAAGTTTGTTCCTGCATCTGCCTGGTTGCCTTTGTTATTGATCTTTGCGTGAACAAATTCAATATTTAGATTATCTTTTACGCTATAACCAAGAAGGATATCTGTTTCATCAATGTTGGTTGCCTTAGCATTATCTTCAAAATGGCCATGAGCTACACTTACAGTAAATTTATCTGATACAGCAGTTCCAAAAGAAAAAATACGCGATTGAACATCATTTAGTCCTGCGATTGTTGTCTCATCCATTGCTGCATAAAATCCACCACCACCTAATCCAAGGTCGGCTGACTTGCCTGTTGTGTTCGCACTTGAGTTCATTACTGCAGCAAACGTAAAGGGGCCGGTAGAATAGGAAACGGACATTCCAATGACACGACCATCGGCATTTTTTGTAGTGGTTGATTTTTCTTCAGTGTAGTTAGCAACCTGGGCGCCTAGCTCGAAGTCACCTGTTGTATAAGTTACATCGGCATAAAGTAACGAATATTCTTTATCGAAGTTGTAATACCAGGCTTGAGTAGAAAGGGCATTACTTTGTTTGTAGTTCACACCAAGTGCAGTCACACCATCATTACTGGCTTTAGAGAATATATCTTGTGTACTATCAAAACCTGCCCAGCTACCTACCAGCCCCGTTTGCAATGTTAATGAATCACTAAGGTTCATATTTAACCAAATGGCATTAAATGTATTTGAAAACATACGAATGTCATCTGTATTTATAAAAGGGTTATCTAATTTTTGACGACCAAAGCGTAATCTACCTTTGCCAAAATCGTAATTTATATAAGCTTCTCCAATGTAAGAAAATGATTTTCCCTTCTTGTTAAAAAAATCAGTATTAAGTTCGTTATTGTCTGCATCACCACTTAATGCAGACAATTTTTCAACAAAATAAGGTGCAATTGCAAACTGAATGTTATTCCATTTAGCTGTTTCAAATTTAATTTCACCCCCCAGTGCTGTAGCGAATGTTGTTTTTGCTGCCGGAGTTACATCGGGTGCAGAAGAAATATAGCTAAAACGAAGCTGGCCGGTTGTTTTTGCATTTTTAAATGCATTATCAAAACTTGCAGCCTGAACGGTAGTAGTTGCTAGTCCTGAAATAAGTAGTGAAGTCGTCACTAATTTATTCATCTGAAAATCCTGTATTTTGTCTCAAAAGTAAAATATCGTGGAGCGCTGTAGATCTTAATGATAATCATTATCATCCGTAAGCGCAAGCTTTAATGATTTCTATTTAACCTAAGTGATTTGTCTTTTTTGCTTCATTGAGTGGCGTTCCTGGAACTTGAATTCACCTTCAACTGCTGGCAAACATGCCGAATGTGATTTGAAAAACGTGACCACATGCATCTATCAAAGATGAATGTGGACAGGTTTATACTTTAGGTGTTGGTGACGTTATGAGAGAGTATAGAGGCGTGATTGTTAAAACAGATGATAATGCAATTTATCTGGAGCATCATACATATGATAATGAGGTGAGCTGGTAAAAAGTGACTGCGGAGCTTCTAAAAAATTAATTTCTTCAAGTTTTTATGAAAAAACACTGTAGGCGTCAAATACTGGCCCATCGACACAAACACGTTTCATTGCGGGACCTTGTTCAGTTTGTACTTCAACAACGCAACCTGCACAGCCACCTACGGCGCATGCCATAAATTCTTCAAGCGAAACCTGGCAGGGTAAATCAAATTCTTTTGCCAGTTTGGCAACGGCTTCCAGCATGGGGTGTGGACCACAGGAATAAATTTCAACTTCATTGCGTTGTTCATCTGTTAAAGCTTGTAACCAATGACGAGCAAGATCGGTAACATAACCTTCATACGTGCCTGCATAACCTTGCAGGCTGGCAAGGCGTGATGGAATATTCCAGTCGTCTAATAATGGCATTGAAGCGATTACGCCATCAGGAATCCCCGGCACCATTATTTCAGAAGGTTTAGATGTAAACGGGAACGGAACTTCAGAACCTAAAATAACAAGTGGTTCATAACCTGCTTGTTGTTCGTGATTTAATTGATAACAGTGTTCTGCAATAAAAACCATGGGTGGCATACCAACTCCACCACCAATTAATAATGGGCGTTTACGTTCTGGCTTAATTTCAAAGGCTTTACCAATTGGACCCAGGATATTAATTTTTTCGCCAACTGTACGTTCTGCAAGTAATGCCGTTCCTTCTCCGAGTTTTTTATATAAAAAATCAACCCAGCCTAACTCTTTATTAACACGCATGATTGAGATAGGGCGGCGCATTGGGCGAAGAGGATGAACGGTTAAATGAGCAAAGCTACCCGGTTTTGCTTTTGCTGCAATCTTAGGTGCTTGCACACGCATGATGTATTGCTCTCCATCAAAAGCATCGTGAGAGATAATTTCGCAGTCTTCAACAAAAATTGTATTTCTATGTTTCATGATTTTTTACTTTGTTAGTTATGTGGTTAGCTACGGTTATGGAACAAAAGGATTCAAATCAAGACTCGCAAAAGATGCCATCCGTGGCAGCTCGACTGCCGCGTCCTTGCGGCAGACGGTCTTGATTTGAATCCTTCTATTCCATTCCCTGATTATCGTGTTTGTCTTATATTTTCGTGATTATGAAAAATAAGATAAAATTTTTCGTAACGATAGTTCATTTATTAAAAATATCACAGATAGTGAGAAGTCAGAGAGCAAGGCAAAAATTAATGAAAAAGCG
>JAGLTQ010000039.1 GCA_023135195.1 Gammaproteobacteria bacterium
CGCAGGAGCAGTTGCCGAGGGCGAAAGGCAGGGAGCCTGGAGTAATCTCGTGACAAAAAACACTATTTTGGCAGATTGCTTCGTTGTACTCGCAATGACGAGGCATATTTTTTATTGATTCGATGTTTGTAAGCGGCTGCCTTGTTGAAAACGCCAAACCCGCGGAATATGTAAGACATCGGTATCTTTAAGAATATCTTTGGTTAAAGGTGGGAAAGGGGCTGCCATATTTACAATACGTAAGGCCGCTTGATCCAGCTCAGGGTATCCCGAAGAACGCGTGATACGTGCAGAATGAATACTGCCATCGGGGTTGATGGCAACATCAAGCAATAAACTTCCGGTAATTTTATTTCGTGTTACTAATTGGGGGTAGTTAAGATTTCCAATACGTTCGACCTTGGCGCGCCATGCATCCATGTAGCTGGCAAAGCGATATTTTTTCGCATTAGCGCCATGCACCCAGGTGTGTTTAGGCGTTTGTTGATAGGCTTCTTTTAATTTATTTATTTCAGCGCTGAGTTTAGCTATTTGCTGGCTACGCTCAAAAAGTTGCGCGGCGGTTAAACTTTTTGTGCTGACTGGGGTTTCTTCTTTAAACTGTTGATTATTAATACGTTGATTAGATTGATCAACACTCATTATCTCAGTTTGTTTTTGCGCTTCTTTAAAATGCGGTGGTGTCATTGCGCGACGACTATTAGGCGCAAAACCTTTTTCCGGAATAGGCAAAGGATTTGAGAAAGGACTACTAGGTCGGCTTTTGCTTTGTTGCGTACCACCACCAAGTTGATTAGCTTGTGCAAGGTAATCAGCTTCTTCGGGTTCTTCCGTTGAACGCTGGTGAACCAATGTTATTTCCATTGTTGTAATGATGTCATCATTGCTGTCCATCAAATCGAAACTGATCCCCAAAATTAATATCGCGTGAATAGCGAGAGCAAAAAAAATGGTTAGGCTCATGCGATCGCTTTGTGTAACAGCGACAGGATTAATTGTTGGGTTATTCATACTCATAATTTAAATTATAAACTAACACGCTCTACAATTTCACGGGCTTGTTCAAGTTTTAATCGTTTTTGCATTGCGGAAGAAATATGTAGTTTTCCACTTTCATCAATGAGTAAAACATATTTTATGCTCATTGCTTTTGCAATTTCTACCCACTGTTTTGGCCCTGCGATAAAAAGAGCGGTTGCAGCTGCATCCGCTGTTGCAGCATTTTCATGCAATACCGTAACCGATTGAGTTCCAATGGCAGGATAACCTGTTCGAGGATCGATAATATGATGAAAGTGCTTGTCCTTGTCCTTGTCTTTATTTTCTTTACTCTTGAAATAACGCTCATAGTCACCTGATGTAAACGCGGCTTCGTTATCATTCAAATCAAGCAAAGCGACTATCGAATCTTTTTTATCAGCCTTTGATTGGCCTTTAAAACGTGGGTCGCGAATCGCAACTTTCCAGGGACGATTGCCATGCTTGCCAATGACTTTAAGATCGCCACCCGTATCAATGAGTGCATTGTGAATACCTTGTTGCTTTAGATATGAAAGTAAACGATCAATCGCGACTCCTTTTGCGATACCTCCAAGATCAATTTTTACCGCCGCATTACTATTGTTTATTCGAACACCATCGATGCTGATATTTTCCAGAGTCGGGTTTTGTTTTACCAGTTTTTGTATTTCTTTATCTGATGGTTGTATTCCAGGTTGTTTGTGACTATGGAAGCCCCATAAGGCAATCAGTTTTCCGATAGCAGGATTGAATAAATGGTTGCTTTTTATTGCCAGATCTTTGGCGACATGGACAACATCTAACACAGCAGGCGAGGCAGAAAACTCTGTTTTATAGGGCAGCAAACTATTGATACGCATTAATGAGCCGGGCTCCCAGACATGCCAAACCCGGTGCATAATCGCAAGATCTTCACGGATATGACGAAAAGATTTTTCGGCCGTTTTATCGTCCACATCAAGTAATGTGACATTTATAATGGTGCCAAAGACAATGAAACTATCATGGTGTTCGCGGGGTTGTTGTTGGCAAGCACTGCTGAGGCCAACAAAAATAATGAAAGTCAGTAAAGTTAAAAAACGATTTAAATAAAAATGAGGCACAACATATCCCGTTATGTTTATTGTTTAATCCTGGCTGTTAATTCTTTTGTTCCGCAATCCAGTTCATTAAAATTGCGCTGATATTAATATTATATTGTTTGTCTAATTCACGAATACAGGTCGGGCTGGTGACATTAACCTCGGTGAGGTAATCACCAATAACATCAATACCAACAAAAATAAGTCCCTTTTCTTTTAATAGCGGGGCAACTTGCTCACATATCCAACGATCACGATCGGTGAGTTCAATACCAACGCCTTCTCCACCGGCGGCGAGGTTAGCTCGTGTTTCACCTTTAGCTGGAATTCGTGCCAGCGCATAAGGCACAGGTTCACCATTAATTAGCAAAATACGTTTATCGCCTTTTGTGATTTCCGGTATGAAACGCTGTGCCATGGTTAACTTTGTTCCATGTTCAGTTAAGGTCTCAATAATGACACTGAGGTTAGCGTCTCCCTCTTTGATGCGAAAGACTGATGCACCTCCCATTCCATCTAATGGTTTAAGAATGATGTCTTTGTGTTCTTCATAAAAGGCCTTGATATGTTCCGCCTGTGACGAAACTAATGTGGGTGGCATACATTGAGAAAAGTTATTAGTGAACAGTTTTTCATTCGCATCACGTAGGCTTTGCGCTTTATTGATGATGATGGTGCCTTTTTCTTCGGCTTTTTCCAGAATGTATGTACTGTATATATAGTTCATATCAAACGGCGGATCTTTACGCATTAAAATCGCGTCGAGTGAATCCAGAGGCAGATCTTCAGCGGCATTTAATTCAAACCAGTTATCTGCGTCGTTAAAAACGTTTAGTTTTTTCATGTTTGCACGAGCAATATCATGCGCAATATAGAGATCAGCCTGCTCCATGTAATAAAGCGCCCAACCGCGAGATTGAGCTTCCAGCAACATGGCTAAAGTACTGTCCTTTTTGAAATTGATGCCCTCAATAGGGTCCATCACAACGCCAATTTTTAGTGACATAGGTTAATTCTTACTTTTTGTTGAGTTAAGGGTTGTTCTATCACCGCACTATACCGCTAGTTATCCAATAGGTCATGGTGATATTTTCTTAAGTTAGAGGTAAATTTGTCGATATTTAATATGGGATATTTAAAAAACTGCTAAATAATGTTTTTTAAATGCTATTTTATAACTTAAAATACAGGTTATTAGTCAGTCTTTTATTATTTATGATATGAGAATGTAAAAAGACAATTATCCTATAGATAATAAATACTTATGGAATAATGTTAAAATCTGTGTTAAATATATTACCTAAATGTGACGAAGTTTGCATGTTTTCGTGCGAGAATGATAAAGTGAATAAAATCATATGGTTAGGTATACATTAGGATGTTGGCAGAGCAAACAATGAGTGATGGATTTCAAGATTTGAAAGTGATGGTGATTGACGATAGTAAGACAATTCGTCGAACTGCGGAAACATTATTGAAAAAAGCAGGCTGTGAGGTTTTTACCGCAACAGATGGTTTTGAAGCGCTTTCAAAAATCACCGATCATAAACCGGATATTATCTTCGTAGATATTATGATGCCGAGACTTGATGGGTACCAAACGACAGCATTAATTAAAAATAATAAAGTATTTAAAAATACCCCTGTTGTTATGTTATCGAGTAAAGATGGCCTTTTTGACCGGGCCCGAGGACGCATTGTGGGTTCAGAACAGTACCTGACAAAACCCTTTACTAAAGACGAATTACTGAATGCTATCCAGTCGCTTGTACTGGATTAGTACATTGTTATCTCTGAAATAAATCTCAGAGTATTAATTTAAACCTTACGCCGTAATATTTGGAATCAGGAGAAAACGGATGGCTAATATATTTATCGTGGATGATTCACCAACAGAGATCCATGTACTCAAAGCAATTCTTGAGAAAAATGGCCACACAGTGGAATCAGCAGATAATGCAGAAGCAGGTATTGAACAAATAGCGGCTAAGATGCCCGATCTTGTTTTAATGGATGTTGTTATGCCGGGTATGAATGGTTTTCAGGCCACACGAGCTTTAACGAAAGCACCTGAAACAGCGAACATTCCCATCATCATTGTGACAACAAAAGATCAAGAGACTGATAAAATGTGGGGTTTGCGCCAAGGAGCAAAAGACTACATTACAAAACCGGTTGATGAAGCTCTTTTGCTTGAAAAACTTAGCGCTATTTTATAAGCGAAGGTTAATTGATTTATGTCTGCTGATTTAAAAGCCTATGCATTACTTCAAAATATTGAATTAAGAAGTCGCACTAAAGCATTAGGCCTGCCACAGCAGGTAGAAGTGAGAAGAACATGGTCTGGCGTAGGTTTTAGACTAGGCAATGTGAACTTACTATCAAAATTGGAAGAGGTTGATGAAATTCTGATTTCACCTGAAATGACACGAGTGCCTAGCGCGCTTTCCTGGGTAAAAGGTATCGCCAATATTCGCGGTATGTTATTGCCTATAATGGATTTAAAGGATTTTATCGATGGTGAAGCAATAAAACCTGGCCGTAAAACACGTATTATTTTAATAAAAAAAGGTGAGTTGGTTTCGGGCTTAATGGTAGATGAAGTTTTTGGTATGCGACATTTTTTTGAAGAAGAGCGAACCAATAATGTACCAGACGTTTCAGATAATTTAAAAAAATACTTGCAGGGTGCTTTTCGCAAAGGGAATACACATTGGGGTATTTTTAATATGGATAATTTAGCGGTAGATCCAGGGTTTTTAGAAGTAGCTGTAAGAAGCGGTTAAATGTTTTAGCAAAACGAGCAATGTATTGGGTCATTGTTATAAAAGTAGGACTGCGGGATTAAGAATACAAAGTAATCCGTAGTGAGTATTTATTTTGAGACAACACAAATTGTCGAGGTTAGGAGTTAATTATGAAGCTCAGTAAAAAAGACCTGTTTTCGGGCATAAGTTCAGGCCGATTAATGGTGTACTTAATGGTCTTGTTAGTAATATCAATGATTGCTATGGGTGCCGCTTATAGCTTAATTGTTATTCAGGAATCGAAAGAGCGTGAATACATTAGCCGAATTGGTGATCAACGCGTACTCTCGCAACAGCTGGCAAAACTTGCCTCACAGGCCGGGCGTGGAGATATTAAAGCCTTCACAAAATTACAAAAAGATCGAAATGAATTTGATACCACGTTGGAATGGCATATAAGTGAATCGGCCGGTCTGGGTATGATGCACGGTCTTGATGATACCTGGCGTAAATATAAAGAGAACATTGATACCATTCTTAAACGTCGTGATGTTGTTACAAACATGCGTTCTCTGGTTGGTGCCATCAACGAACAAATTCCTAACTTATTAGCGGTATCAGATGAAGTTGTAACGATCATGGCGGAACAAGGTGCGCCACCCGATCAGGTTTATATTGCTGCACGTCAGTTAATGTTAACGCAGCGTATCTCAGGTAACGTTAACCGGGTATTAAATGGTGGTGAAGAAGCCATTACCGCAGCAGATCGGTTTGGTCGGGATGCTGCACTGTTCGGACGGGTAGTAGAAGACATGTTACGAGGTAATCCTAACTTAGGGATTAAACGTATCGTTCACCCTGAGTCACGAGCAAAACTAAAAGATGTACAAACGTTATTTAAAGAATTACGTAACCAGGTTGGCGCTATTCTGGAGCGTTCACCTGAGATGTTCCAGGTTTCTGATGCAGCAGAAAGTGTTCTTTCATCGTCAGCACTTTTGTTACAGCAGATTGAATCTTTATCAGAAGCGTATCAGGGATCAATTTTAGGACGTCTTGCGCAGGGTGCGGTGACGCTTTTAGGTCTTCTCTCTCTCGTTTTGATCATACTCATCGCGTTTATCTATTTCCGTGATTCGAAGACGCAGTTAAAAGAAACTGAATCAGCACGTATTTCAATTCAGGAAACCAATACCAGAAATCAGGAAGCAATTTTACGTTTGCTTGATGAAATGGGTAACCTGGCAGACGGCGATTTAACAGTAAGTGCAACAGTAACCGAAGATATCACCGGTGCCATCGCGGACTCGGTTAACTACACCATCGACGCGTTACGGTCACTGGTAACGTCAATCAATGATACAACACAACAAGTATCGTCAGCGGCACAACAAACACAGGCAACAGCGATACATCTTGCGGAAGCGAGTGACCATCAGGCGCAGCAAATTACCGGTGCGTCTGCGGCAATCAACGAAATGGCGGTATCGATTGAAGCGGTATCAAATCATGCGGGTGAGCTGGCTGATGAAGCCGATAAATCGGTTGGCATCGCCAACAAAGGTGCCGATGCGGTACAAAGAACCATTAATGGTATGGATACCATCCGTGAGCAAATTCAGGAAACATCAAAACGTATTAAACGTCTTGGTGAATCATCACAGGAAATCGGTGATATCGTTGAATTGATTAATGACATCGCAGAACAAACCAACATCCTGGCATTAAACGCCGCTATTCAGGCTGCTATGGCCGGTGAAGCAGGTCGAGGCTTCGCGGTTGTTGCCGATGAAGTACAACGACTTGCGGAACGTTCAGCTGATGCAACACGACAAATCGAAGCACTGGTAAAAGCCATCCAGACTGATACCAACGAAGCGGTAGCTTCAATGGAACAAAGTACATCAGAAGTAGTACAGGGTGCGCAACTTGCACAGGATGCGGGTCAGTCACTTGAAGAGATTGAAAGTGTATCAACGCATTTAGCCGAACTGATTCGAACCATTTCAGATTCTGCCAAGCAACAAGCCAGTGCGGCAATTAATATTTCTGACACCATGAATGTAATTCAGGAAATTACCACGCAAACATCAGCAGGTACCAATGAAACTGCTGCATCGATTGGTAATCTTGCTGAATTAGCAAATGAATTACGTAACTCGGTTGCTGGCTTCCGTTTATAAGTTGTATGGCTTTTGCCTTCAACTTTATACGGATTAACCGAATAGCGAGAACCAGTTAGTGATTCATGCTCAGGAGAACAACGTGACTCAAACTCAATGGCAGTTGAATAAACTGATGCCAATGAGTGATGACGAGTATGCCTTGTGGATGATTTTGCTTGAAGAGCGCACAGGCATCACATTACCTGAGCTGCGCAAAAGTTTTTTATTATCAAAACTTTCGATTCGAATGCAAGAGTTAGGTATAAGCGAATATAAAAGTTATTTTGCCTACGTTACCCACGGCAAAGCAGGAAGAGTTGAATGGGAAACATTGGTAGATAGACTTACTGTACATGAAACACGTTTTTTTCGGGATACACAGGCTTTATCTTTTATTAAGCATGCTTACCTTGAAAAGTTAACCTTTGAAAAAGACACCCCTAATATTCATATTTGGAGTGTTGGTTGTGCAACAGGTGAAGAGCCATATAGTTTGATGATGTATATAAATAAATACATGGCAGATAAAAATGAAAAATGTTATCTGGCGGTTACAGCCTCCGACATTAGTCATGATGCTTTAGCTGTAGGAAAAAAAGCTGTTTATCATCAAAACCGTTTTACCAATGTGCCTGATGAATACCTTGAGCAATATTTAGATAATGTTGATAACAATCATTATCTTGTTAAAGAATCTTTACGTAAACGAATTTGTTTTAATCGCCTTAACTTGCTTAATCTTGATAGTAGTTCAGTTGGCAAAATGGAAATTATTATTTGCCAAAATGTTCTTATTTATTTTAAGCGCGAAACACGTTTAAATATTTTAAATCTTCTTGTTGAACATCTTGAGCCTGGTGGTTTCTTAATATTGGGTGCAGGTGAAATAACAGGTTGGCAACATCCTGAAATAATATCTATGCAATATAATGGTGTACTCGCTTTTCAGAAAAATCATACTTCGCGTAATGCTGGTCAAAAGCCGAGGTATGACGCATGAGTGTTGTTGATACAAATACACTGAAGTGGGTTAAATCTGAAATTGATGAAACCTTAAAGCAAGCGCAAATATCACTTGAAGCGTATGTCGAAGATACGGCAGACGAATCACAAATGCGTTTTTGCATTAACTATTTGCATCAGGTTCATGGAACACTGCAAATGGTGGAGTTACATGGTGCTGCTTTAGCTGTCGAGGAAATGGAAAAACTCTCACAAGCTATTTTTGATAATAATGTAAATAATAAAGATGACGCATATGAAACATTAATGCGTGGCATTTTACAGGTGCCAGATTACCTTGAACATTTGTTAGCGGGTAATCCGGATATGCCGGTTGTGTTATTGCCTTTACTTAACGACATACGCGCAGCAAGAAATGAAGCTCTTCTAAGTGAAGGTGCATTATTTACACCTGATTTAAGTATTGATGCCCCTTCAGTAGAATTTACAGTAGAGAGCGGTGGAGAAGGGTTATCGTCTCTCGCGAAAAAATTACGTCATAATTATCATATTGGTTTATTAGCCTGGTTCCAAAATAAAAACCCCAAAGCCGGTCTGCAAAAAATTTCTGATGTTATTTCTGAGCTCACTCAAGCTGCTGAGTCAGATGAAGCTCGACGTGTTTTCTGGATTGCTAATGGATTAGTAGAAAGTTTAAAAGACGACGGTGTTGATACCAGTGTTGCAGTCAAAATGTTACTGGGACATGTCGATCGTCAGATTAAAAAAATTATTGATGAAGGTGAATTAGCGCTAGATGAAGCGCCACCGGAAGAGCTGGAAAAAAATCTTCTTTATTATGTTGCTACATCAACAACAGCAGGTGCGGCGACAAAAGAAATTAAAGAAGCCTTTAAGCTCGCAGATATCATGCCTGATACTCAGACAGTGGAGCAGGCGCGTGCTGACTTAACTGCACCGAATGCAGCTTTAATGGAAACGGTATCGTCAGTTATTATTGAAGATATCAATAAAATTAAAGATAACCTCGATGTATATGTTCGTTCCGATGAGAAAGATATTTCCATACTTGAGGACGTCAGTTCTGCGTTAACACAAATGTCTGATACTTTGGCCATGCTGAATTTAGGTGTGCAACGAGAAGCAGTACTGAAACAAACTGTAGTTATTAAAGATATTGTTGCAGGTAAGATAACGGATCAAGACGCTGAGTTAATGAATGTTGCTGCAGCTATGATAGCCGTTGAGAATTCACTGAGTGAAGTGTCTACAGCTAAAGCAGCTGCATCTATTGAAGTTGAAGAGGGTATTGATGCCGGTGATGCAGCGCTTGCACAAATGCAGGGTGCTGAACAGCAAAAACTCATGAAAACTGTTCTGGATGAGTCAAAAGTTAACTTAACAAAAGTTAAAGAAGCTTTAACTTTATTTAGTCAGAATAATGAAGAACGTGAACAATTAAAATCTATCCCTGCTTTCCTTGAACAAATTCAAGGCAGCTTGATGATTTTGTCTTTAGAAGATGCTGCTAATTTATTAACATTAACGAATAACTATATTCGTAAAAATCTTATTAAAGAAACTATTCCACCGTCATTAGATGACATGGATAATCTGGCTGATGCAATTAGTAGCCTGGAATATTATATGGAATCATTAATGGGAAGCTGGGGTCAGCCAGAAGCCATTCTTGATGTAGCAAAACAAAGTTTACAAGCATTAGGTCTCAATACAGATGAAGTCGTTGAAGAAATAGAAGACGTAACTGAAGTAATTGAAGAAGCACCTGAAGTAATCGAAGAAGTTACGACAGTAGAAGATATCCCTGAAGTTATTGAAGTTGAAACTTTTATAGATGAAGGATCACTGGAGCTTGCTTCTGAAATGGAGCTTTCACTTGAAGATGACAAAGCGGATGATACGCTTGAAATTTCTAATGATGAATCATCACTTGATGAATTAAGTTTTGACTTAACAGATGAAGATTCAATTTCACTTAGTGATGATAATAATGAGATTAGTCTTGATGAGATGAGCCTGGATAGTCTGTCCCTGGATGAAGGGCTGAGTTTTGATCTTGAAGACAGTAGCCCGGTTGAAGAATCTTTAACTGAGGAAAGTATCGAGCTTTCAGAAGATGTTCAAGATGAATTAGATACTTCTGCCGTAGAAATTAAATCTGAGCAGGCATCTCCTCAGACGGATAAAGCTAATAAACCTTCATTATTAGATGACACTATTGATGATGAAATTATTGAAATTTTTATGGAGGAAGCAGAAGAAGCTTACGAAACAATTTCTGAACTTCTTCCTGCATGGATTGCAAACACAACAGATGATGAACCATTAAAAGAAATACGTCGTGCATATCACACCTTAAAAGGTAGTGGTCGCCTGGTTGGTGCCATTGATTTAGGCGAGTTCGCATGGGCATTTGAAAATATGCTTAATCGAGTGCTTGATAACTCCATTAAAGCACACCCTGATGTCATTGAGTTAATGCAGCAAGGTATGCAAGCTTTACCAGAATTATTTGAGTTGTTTAAAACTGGCGGTGAATCAGGTGCGAACATTCTACAACTCATGGAATATGCGGATGCTTTAAGTCAGGGTAAGTCAATTAACCTTGCAGGGGCAACAACTCCTGAAACTGAAATTAATTTAGAGGCTGAAGCTTCTATTGAAGCAATAGAAGTAGAAGAGCCCACAGAACTTGTTGAATCTATTGAATTTGAAGAACCTGTTGAGTTAGTTGCTGAAGAACCTTTCCCGGTAGATATTGATCCTGTTTTATTAGAGATATATCGTAAAGAAGTCGCAACGCATGTTGAAACATTAAAACAATATATTATTTCCTGGAATGAGGGTGAAGTAGCTCCTGTGCAAAGCTTGTTAAGAGCCTTGCATACTTTAACCGGGAGTTCACGCACGACAGGAGTGGAAACATTAGCGGCTGTTTGTAGCAGTTTTGAGCATTACGTAAAACATTTGCAAGATATTGAAATTAATTTCCCTCAAGTTGCTATAGCGGAGTTAGACAGTACAATTCTACTCGTTGAGAATAGTATAGATTGTCTTGATGTACCCGGCGCTACATTACCTGAACATAAAGCGTTGCTATCTCGAGTTGAAGCATTACCCAGAGACATTGAGCCTGCTGCAGTTAAGGTTGAAACACCACTTGAAATAAATAGTGTGGAAATTGAAGTTGCCGCTCCAGTTGAAGATTATGATGAAGAATTGCTAGAAATTTTTCTTGAAGAAGGAACGGAAATTCTTGATGAAAGTGATCAGGTTATTGTTGACTGGGTTTCAAACCCTGAAGATAATAAGTATGTAGAAGAATTACAACGTCATCTGCATACTTTGAAAGGTGGTGCCCGTATGGCGGGTATTGCTGAACTGGGTGATTTGGGTCATAGCATTGAATCATTACTTACGGCTGTTGTTGATGGACATATGAAACCATCAAAACAAATGTTTGATCTAGTGCAGCGCTCGCAAGATCGTTTGGTGAAAATGCTGGAGTTGGTACAAGATCGTAAAGGATTAACTGCTGCAACAGATTTGCTTAATGAAGTAGATTTGATGTTACAAACTCGCGGTGCAGATAGTGAATTAGATATTGCTGTTGAAATACCTTCTGTGCAAGAAATTGAACTTGATGATGTTGTGGAAGAAACTTCTGAAGTTAATGAAGAAGTATCGAAGCTCAGTGAAATTGATATTCCTGAGCTTGAAAAGCTTGAAGAAGAGCTTAGGTTTGAAATTGAGGATTCAATTTCTTTCCCCGATTTAGAGTTACCTGAAGTTGTTGAGCCTGATATTGATAGCGGTAATGTTATTCCGCTTGATTTAGCAGAAGAACAACCGATTCAAGAAGTTGAACTTACCGCGGAAATACAAGATCCGATTGTACCTGTAGAAGACAAGGGTGACAGACGTAAAGCCGGGCGTGGAGTTCAGGCAGAGCAGGTTCGAGTACGTGCAGATCTCCTGGATAATCTTGTTAACTTTGCTGGTGAAGTCAGTATTTACCGCTCTCGTCTGGAGCAACAAACAAATACTTTCCGTTATAACATTACCGAATTTGATGATACCGTAAATCGCTTACGTGAGCAGTTACGCCAGTTTGAAATTGAAACAGAAACACAAATTGAATATAAAAGTGAAGAATTAAGTTCTGCTCAGGAAAACTTTGATCCTCTAGAGATGGATCGATTTACCACGATGCAACATTTATCACGTGCCATGATGGAATCATTGGGCGATTTGGATAGTTTACGTGGCATTTTGACGAATATTACGCGTGAATCAGAAACGTTATTGTTACAACAGTCACGTGTAAATACAGATTTACAAGAAGGTTTAATGCGTACTCGCATGGTCCCATTCTCGGGTCAGGCAGCACGTTTACGCCGAATTGTTCGTCAAACATGTGGTGAGTTAGGCAAGCATGCTGAATTACATTTAGACGGAGTAGGCACAGAATTAGATCGTACGATTCTTGAACGAATAATTTCTCCAATAGAGCATATGCTACGTAATGCAGTGGCGCATGGTATCGAATCACCAGAAGAAAGAAAAAAATCAGCTAAATCTGAAACCGGTAATATTCATTTTTCAATTGCAAATGAAGGTTCAGAAATCGTCATCAAAATTAAAGATGACGGTGCAGGTATCAACCTGGAAGCTATTCGTAGCAAAGCAATATCAAAAGGTTTAATTAAAACTGAAGATGCTGTTAGTAAAGAAATGTTACTCGATATGATTATGCAGTCTGGTTTTAGTACGGCTGATTCAGTAAGTCAAATTGCCGGCCGTGGTGTTGGTATGGACGTGGTAAATACTGAGATCAAACAATTAGGCGGCGTCTTTAATATTGATACAGAGAAAGATAGCGGTACAACGTTTACCGTTAGTTTGCCGTTAACATTAGCCATTTCTCGTGCCTTGATGGTAATGGTCGGTGAAGATACTTATGCTGTGCCATTATTAAGTGTAGAAGGTGTTGAACGTATAAACGCCAGTAAAATTAAAGAAATTATGGCGCTGGATGAGCAGGTATATAGTTGGGTTGGCGAAGACTATAAGTTTATGCACCTTGGTACCGTTATGGGTACTAATGAGCTCCAGTTAGCGGATGATGATCAACAGTTACCCATGTTAATGGTTAAAAGTGGCGAACACCGTGCTGCTATTTTAGTCGATAATTTATTAGGCAGTCGTGAAATTGTTGTGAAACCTGTTGGACCACAGCTTAGTACATTAAGAGGTATCTCTGGTGCAACAGTAATGGGTGATGGTAGTGTTGTTTTAATCATCGATTTAGCCATGTTAATTCGCTTGTCCTCTACGACAGATAATATTGAAGCTGTGATCCCTATCCCAATTGCTGCTGCAGAAGCGGAAGATACTACACCACTGGTTATGGTTGTAGATGACTCTATTACCGTACGTAAAGTTACTACACGTTTATTAGAGCGTCATGAAATGCGGGTTGTTGCAGCTAAAGATGGTGTGGATGCTTTGGCTCAGTTACAGGAAATTATTCCTGACATTATGCTGCTTGATGTGGAAATGCCAAGAATGGATGGTTTTGAGCTTGCAACTAACATGCGTGGTGATGACAAGTTAAAAGATATTCCAATTATTATGATTACATCGCGTACTGGACAAAAACATCGTGATCGAGCCTCATCAATTGGTGTAAATATTTATATGGGTAAACCGTTTACAGAAGCCGATCTATTGGACAATATCAATGTACTTACAGGTCAAGATTTGTAGACGCTTTATAAATTATTTAATTACAGGTTGATTCAGCGCATATATTATCCCCTCTTCAATATGACGCATAACGAAACAGACAATATACGCATTGCCATTACATCTGATTCTATTAGCCATCGAAATTTTCTACAAAAATCGATGGAACATAATGGAATCCAGGTTGTTTTAAATGAATCTCTGACTGAAAAATTTATGGCTAAGTTGGAGCATGTCGAAAGTGATGTTGTACTTTTTGATATTGAAGCGATAGAAGATGAGCATTTAGAATATTTAGATCAGTTATTAGAGCAATCAAGAATTCCGATTATTATTAATGATGTATCTGCATTAACGCTTAATGAGCCTAAGTCATCATTAAAATGGAATACCACGCTCTTGCAGAAAATTGCAGATATAACGGGAAGAAATAATTGGGATGAAAAATTTTCAGCTATAAAAACTGAAGAAAATAATATTTCAACTATTAATACCAATCCGGATAAATTAGCAAAAAATGTTTGGGTTCTTGGTGCTTCGTTAGGTGGCCCGGATGCTCTCAAACGTTTTTTAATACATATTCCCGAAGAATTACCCGTTGCATTTATCGTTGCACAACATTTGGGTGAAAACTTTGTTTCGTTATTAGCGGAACAGTTAGATCGTTATGCAGAGTTTAAAGTATTTGTTCCTAAAGAGGGACATGTTCTACGGCATCATGAAGTACTTATTACTCCAACAGATAAGCGTTTAGTTATAAATCTGATTGGTGCCGTTGAATTTAAAGATATTACAGCATTAACAAAATATACGCCTTCGATTAATCTTACGATTAATGACGTTATAACTCGCTATAAGAAAAATGCAGGTGCAATTATTTTTAGCGGTATGTGTGATGATGGCGTCGAAGGTTGTGAAGCATTAGTAGCAAAAGGTGGTCAGGTTTGGGTGCAGGATCCCGAAAGCTGCGTCATCAGCGCTATGCCAGAAAGTGTAACAAAGACAATATCGGTAGACTTTAGTGGAACACCTGAAATGTTAGCAAAACAACTTGTGTCATTTTATAAAAATACACATTAAGGGGAATAATTATGGCAAATACAAAAGATCTGGTTGCATCCGGTAAAAGTCGGGGTGTTATTCATTGCTTAACGATTCCATTGCATGAAGAAACTGCGTTATTACCTAATGCGGCGATTGCAGAAGTTATTGCTTATAAAAAACCATCGCCAATTGATGATGCTCCTGAATGGTTTCTTGGCTTTATTGAGTGGCGTGATAAACGCGTGCCACTGATTTCATTTGAAGCGGTAAGTGGAAAAAACATTGAACTGGCAAAAAAGAACAGTCGGATAGCGGTTTTAAATACACTTAATGGTAACTCGCAACTTCCATATGTGGGCATTTTATCTCAGGGAATTCCGAGTCTTGCAATTGTGCAGGAAGAAGGATTAAGCGATAAACAGGATGCAGATGAAAATAGACCTTCTGTCGCGGCCTTTGTTGAAGTAGGTGGAATAGAGGCAGTCATCCCCAGCATTGATGAAATTGAATTACGTTTAAAACAGTTAAATTTATCGTAGCGTTTTTTTAGCTAGAGCAAATCCCCCCATAGTAGCTGGATAGCAGTCATTGCGGAAACCGCAGCTGTTTCAGTACGCAGAATACGCGGTCCAAATTTTATAGCTTTAAAGTTATCTTTCTTTTTGAGTTCTGAAATTTCATTTGTACTTAAACCACCTTCCGGTCCGATGAGCAGATTAATAGCACCGTTTTCAGGTGTGATGTTTTTTAAAGTTGCGGTGGCTAAAGGATCAAAGACGATACATGTTTGACTAATAGTGTCTGCCCATTTTAATAAAGTAGATGCCGTATTTAAACGAGGTACTACACTTCTTCCGCATTGCTCACATGCACTAATAATAATTCCTTGCCAGTGATGTAGTTTTTTCTGGATTCTTTTTTCATCAAGGTTCACAACACAGTGTTCTGTAAATAAGGGCGTAATTTCAGTTACCCCGAGTTCAACAGATTTTTGAATAGCAAAATCCATTCGTTCACCTTTTGAAATACCTAGCCCAAGATGTATGGATAGATTTGATTCGGTTTTTCTATCAATTAGAGATTTTATTTTTACAAAAGCATTTTTTTTATTTACGGCTTCAATTATTGCAGAGAACTCATTACCCAGACCATCAAATAAGACAAGTTTTGAATTTTGTTTAAGACGTAATACCTTGATGGCATGTTGGAATGCATGCTCGGTTAACTCTATTGATTGCCCTGTTTTATATTTAGAAGGGAGATATATTCTAGGAATACGCATAACTTAAGGCACGTAAATTATTCTTCAAAGACAAAAAAAGGCGGAAATTCCCCGCCTTTTTTCTTTTGAAAAAATTTTATATTTTTTTCCAATTTTTGATGACATATGAAACAGTTAAGATTGTTACGCCGATTGCTAACCAGACT
>JAGLTQ010000004.1 GCA_023135195.1 Gammaproteobacteria bacterium
GAAGACCGAGCAGTTGTCGAGGAGCAGTAGCTTCAGCCCGACGTAGTGTTAGGTCAGTAAGGTGAGGTACCAGAGTCACTTTGTTGGTATGTTTTGATACTGGATCTTGTTATTACTGAAATTTAAATATGGTGATATATGTTTAGAGTGACTCAGGTACCTGTGGGAGATAACAGGTGAAAATAATAAAGGCATCCGAAGATGCCTTTTTGTACACAAGATGTTAATTATTTACTTTTCAACAATAATTGTATCTGTATTCTTCTCAAGTAACTTAACACCGATACCTTTCACTTTCTTTAAACCTTCAATACTTTTAAAGGCTCCATTTTTTTCACGGTAAGCAATAATGGCTTGAGCTTTTTTTAAACCTACACCTTTAATATTTTTACTGAGTGCTTGTGCATCCGCAGTATTAATATTAACTGGTTCAGCAAATACAAATGCAGAGAGGGTTAAAGCAAGAAAGGTAACAACGATCCGTATGGTTTTCATATTGAGACTCCATGTCTGTTTTGTTAAGAGACTTCATAGTAGCTGAAATCAAAGAAAATTCCTTGTAGGATATTGCTGAAAATAATGTAGGATTTGTCTTACAAAATAGCAGAGCAGTCAAAAGGATAGTCTAGAGTCGAAAGTCAAAAAATAAAGACGTTTTGGCCACGGAACCACACAGACCCACACGGAAAAATCAAAAGACAAGAAAAAGGCTTTGACCTGTCCGTGTTTTCCGTGTCTTTCAGTGGCCAAAACGTCCCTATTTTTTGACCTTCAACTGCCTTTTTACAGGTCTAGTTCTTTTTCAATTTTTTCTAAGGCCTGCATTGGTTGTTCAGCTTGCGTAATAGGGCGGCCAATAACCAGGTAATTACTTCCTGCTTTTACCGCCTGCGCCGGTGTCATTATTCTTTTTTGGTCACCTGTCACGCTCCATTCTGGACGAATGCCCGGGGTGACTAATTCGAAACTTGTATCCAGATCTTCTCTTAATAAAGCGATTTCCTGAGGTGAACAGACGACACCATCAAGTCCGCAATCATTGGTAAGTGTTGCAAGGAGTTTAACCTGTTCTGCTGGTGAGCTAGTCAAACCAATTTCTTTTAAGTCATCGGCACCGATGCTGGTTAGAACCGTTACCGCGATGAGTTTTGGATTACCATCATTAGCAGGCAAGGCTTCGCGAGCGGCTTCCAACATCTTACGACCGCCCATGGCATGGACGTTGATCATCCATACACCTAAATCAGCACCCGCCTGACAGGCGCGAGCAACAGTATTAGGAATATCATGAAATTTTAAATCCAGAAAGACATCAAAATTTTGTTTAACGAGTTTTTTTACAAACTCAGGACCTGAACGGGTAAAGAGTTCTTTACCCACTTTTAAACGACAACGACCAGGTTCTAATTGATCAACTAATGTTAATGCTTCTTTTTCATTTGGAAAATCTAGAGCAACAATAATAGGGGATGAACTCATTTTATTCGCCTTCTACACCTTGAATTGGTTTAACCGTATCCCAGCGCTTACAGCCCGGACATTGCCAATGTAATGTTTTGCCGCTAAAACCACAAATATGACAGCTATAGACCGGCTTATCTTCTAATAATTGGCTGGTTACTGATTTTAAAATACGTAATTTTTCCTGTACCGGTTCTTTTGCATGTTTGATATTTATATCAATTAAACGATCCATGCCTCTCAGGGAAGGACGATGATGTAAAAACTCTTCTATAAAAGCTTCTGCAGTTTCATCATCCTGATAATATTGTAATAAACCTGAAAGATTTAACATGATACTAATGGCATCATGACGCGCTAAAATATCGCGTAAATAAACAAGCATTTCTTCGGGTTTACCTAAGCTTTCATAACAATGAAGCAATGGACCAAGTATTTCAGGAAGATAATCGGCATCTTGTTGTTCAATGCGCTTTAATGCACGTATTGCAGCATTTTCATTCCCCGATTCATGTTCAATTTGAGCTTCTAACAAACTGGCTCGGACACTCTTCCTATTAATGCTCAATGCTTTTTTGCATAGTTTCATCGCACGAGCAGGTTCACCTTGTTTATACGCTGTTTCGGCTTGCTCACAATAAAAATGTGAAATGATATCGTTAAAGGATTTACCCGTTTTAACCGCAATACGCTGAGCTATTTTTATTGCATTGGTCCAGTCTTTTTCTTGCTGATAAATATCGAGCAAATACGCCAGTGCTTGTTCGCTGTGTGGGCTACTTTCAACGAGTTCGCCAAATAATGTTTCTGCACGATCAAATAATCCGGCTTTCATATAATCCTGGCCGAGTTCAAACAGGGCATGGGCACGTTGTGCAGGTAATAGTGTAGGACGGGCAATCAGGTTTTGATGAATACGGATTGCGCGATCAACTTCGCCGCGTCGTCTAAAAAGGCTACCTAAGGCTAAATGCGTTTCAACCGTATCATTATTAACTTCCAGCATTTGAATAAAGAGATCAATGGCTTTGTCTGGTTGCTCATCAAGTAAAAAATTTAACCCTTTTAAGTAATCAAGAGGGATATCAGAAAACCTGGGATCTTTTTTTGTTAACTGGCGCCGTCCCATAATCCAGCCGGACAGGGCAGCAACAGGCAATAATAAAAAAAGAGTTTCAAATAGCATGATAATAATTAATGTTCGGCCAGTTTAACGTTCATCTTTAATTGGAATATTTCTGAGATTGACGATTTCTTTTTCTGCCACTTCGACTGAACGTTTGAGTTTTGATGCACTTCGACGTGAACCAATGATAAAGCTTAAGCTGGCAAAAATACCTAATAAAGCACCAAAGATCATCGCAAGAACTAAAACGAGTGATAATGGTAATTCAACTGAACCGAGATAATAGTTAAGTTGCACGCTCTCCGCGTTAAGCACGGCAAAGACAACACCAAAAATAATAACGAACAATGCTAATAATAAATAAACAAGACGTAACATGGGAGTATCTCTTAATAATCAAATAGATAGTGATTAAAGTGTACACGTGTATAAGGATTATTTCAGGCAATATTTTGTACTCCAAATCACTGTTGTCCCGTTAACAGCCTCTCCCGTATGACTGCATGAACGCAGGAGCAGTTGCCGAGGGCAAGGGTTGGAGTGAGGGAATCATCATAGATAACTCCTTGTTTTATTTATCCCCTCATCCTCGGTAACTGCTCCATGCGTTACTCTACCTCCTGCGTCCATGCAGTCGTAACCTTCTCCCTGAGGGAGAAGGAATTGCACCGAATATGGATTTGTGCAATCCCATGTCTTCAATTTCGTCGAACAGCCCGATGTTTCGCAAAATCAGTGACTTACTATAAATTACTGATCTGTTAATGGAACAGCAGTGACTTCAAATACATTCCATATCAAATATGTAGGATGGATCAAGGAATAAAATGACGGATCCATCATTTTTTATTGATTCAGTCTGTATGACTATTGCTCTGCTCTATGAAATATTGTTGGCTCCACTTCGCTTGAGCCAACCTACAAGTCCGGGATGGACAAGGGTTCAAGGGAATGAAAATATGAGGCCGCAAAACGAGAAAAGCCAGACTTTATCACTAAAGTCTGGCCTTAAAAAATGGCTCCCCAACCTGGGCTCGAACCAGGGACACAAGGATTAACAGTCCTTTGCTCTACCAACTGAGCTATTGGGGAATCGATGCGTATAGTACTGATCTGCCTCCCATGGGTCAAGATTGTTTCCATTAAAATATGTGATTAATTAACAGTCTACTGATGATCCATCTCTTTGCTTCTTGCTAAGACGTAATCGGCCAGATTGAGTCATTATGAGTGCCTTTCCAATACCAATATCAGGGTTACAGATGAGAAATGAACCATTTGGATATGCTTGGCCAGATGGTTTATATTTTATGTAATGATCGATATTAGCGGCACCGTTGAAAACAGCTTGAGTACCATTATCTGCTGCTGCAAAAACACGCAGTAGTGTTTCTTCAGGTTCACGCTGCCTGGAATTATTAATATCGTTGAAAATAATCCAACCATTGTGCCAATTTCCTGATTTGTAGCACTCACTGCCATTATTGCTCTGGCAGGTAAGAATGGTCATATTTTTTGTGATTGCTTCAGTTCGGGCATAAGCAAGTGCATGAGCCAGACTGTTTGTTAATATGACACTTCTTTCCTGGGCAATAAGAGCAGAGAGATTCGGAAATACAGTAAGCGCAAGTATCGATGCGACTGAGAGAGTAATGAGCAGTTCTATTAAAGTAAAACCACGTAAAGTAAAACCACGTAAAGTAAAACCATGATTTTTATGAAGAGGTTTGCCCCAGCCAAGTCCTTGGCCGGGACAATATTTCTTAACATCCATGTTAACCCCACTTCCTTGCAGGTAATTTGATAGGCATCTTGCCTGATATTGCTGTTCCAGCCCAATCCTTGGCCAGAACAATAAGTAAGGACATCCATGTCACCCCCCACGTCCTTGTAGGTAATACAATAGCAAAAAGGCTAAAAGTTGGAAGCGATTATTTGTAGGGATCTTCGGTCACTTTTTGTAAGGTTTATCCTACAAATTTATTCGGATGTTTTTAGTAGGTCGGCTTTCAAGCCGACGCGGTGCAAACATATCCGCCGTTGTTCTTGAATATCACTTCTCTTAACGAGTTATGTGGTTTCGTTATAGCGTAGCGTCGGCCTGAAGCTACCGCTCCTCGACAACTGCTCGGTCT
>JAGLTQ010000040.1 GCA_023135195.1 Gammaproteobacteria bacterium
GCATTTTTGCATCGCTCATGGTTTTTCCCCTTACGATTTAATATTTTTATAATATACAAACTATATTATAATATGTATAAATATTTTAATTAGTGAGAAAGTTCACGAAATAACATTTATATCTAATTATAGTCCCAAATTTTTCCATATCGCCAAAGTGGGGGTGGATACATTCATTGTATAAAAATGTAATCCTGGCGCACCCGCTTCAAGAAGTTGCTGACACATTTCGCTAATCACTTCTTCGCCAAACGCTTTAATTGAATCTTTATCGTCGCCATAGCTTTCAAGGCGTTTACGAATCCAGCGAGGTATTTCTGCTCCACACATATCAGAGAAACGAGCCAGTTGAACGTAATTTGTAATAGGCATAATGCCCGGTACGATAGGAGAGGTAATGCCTAAATCTTCACAGTCATCAACAAAACGGAAATAAGCGTCAGGATTAAAAAAGTACTGAGTAATGGCACTGTTTGCTCCCGCTTCAATTTTTCGTTTGAAGTTATTTAAATCATCTTCTGCCGAACTTGCCTGCGGATGAAATTCGGGATATGCCGCGACTTCAATATGAAAGTGGTCATTGGTTTCAGCACGAATAAACTCTACCAGTTCATTGGCAAAACGAAATTCTCCAATTTCATGTGTACCAGATGGCATGTCACCGCGTAATGCAACAATACGGTTAATACCTTGCTCCATGTAAATGTTTAAAATTTCACGAATATTTTCTTTGGTTGATCCAACACAAGATAAATGTGGCGCCGCATTAAAACCAGCTTGTTGAATAGATGTAACCGTATCAAAAGTACCTTGTTGAGTACTACCACCAGCACCAAAAGTAACCGAGAAATATTTTGGCTTTAATGCTCCAAGTTTATCTCTGACTTTAATGAGTTTTTCTGCACCTTCAGGTGTTTTCGGAGGGAAAAACTCAAAGCTGAATTGTTGTGGGTATTCTTGTTGGCTTTCCATATATTAGATCTCTCAACGCAAAGGCGCAAAAGCGCAAAGGTCGCAAAGAAACCATTTTCTTTGCATTAATATCATTATCACTTGTTTGAATTTAACACGGAGTTTGCAAAAGCACAGAGCACATAAAGTTTAGATTTAACTTTGCGTTCTCTGCGCGCCCCGAGTGTTGTTATAAACAACATGAGGAAGTACTCCCCGGGGTGCCTTTGCGTCTCTGTGTTAGATTTTTCTTTTAATAACGATAATGATTAGGTTTGAATGGACCTTCAACCGGTACACTAATGTAGTCTGCTTGTTCTTTAGAAAGCGTACTTAAATATGCGCCAACTTTCGCTAAGTGCAAACGAGCTACTTTTTCATCAAGAATCTTTGGAAGTATGTACACTTCATTCTTATAGTCTTTTGAATTTTTATAGAATTCAATTTGCGCCATTACCTGGTTAGTAAATGATGCTGACATTACGAAACTTGGGTGACCTGTTGCACAACCTAGATTAACTAAACGACCTTTTGCTAATACGATGATGCGCTTGCCATCAGGGAAGATAACGTGATCAACTTGTGGTTTGATTTCAGACCATTCGTATTTTTCAAGTGATGCAATATTAATTTCAGAATCGAAGTGACCAATATTAGAAACAATAGCTTCGTTCTTCATTTTAACCATGTGGTCATGATCGATAACGTTCATGTTACCTGTTGTAGTAACAAAAATATCACCTTGTGAACAAGCATCGTTCATATCAACTACGCGATAACCTTCCATTGCTGCTTGAAGTGCACAAATAGGATCAATTTCTGTAACCCAAACGGTAGCGCCCATGCCTTTAAATGCTTGTGCACAACCTTTACCTACGTCACCATAACCAAGAACAACCGCAATCTTACCTGCAATCATTACGTCAGTTGCACGTTTGATTGAATCGATTAAAGATTCACGACAGCCGTATAAGTTATCGAATTTAGATTTAGTGGCTGAATCATTTACGTTCATTGCAGGGAAAAGGAGTTCGCCTTTTTCTTGCATTTCATATAAACGGTGAACACCCGTTGTGGTTTCTTCGGTTACGCCTTTAACGCTGCCAGCGGTATCTGTCCAAAGTGAAGAACCATCTGAAATGGTACGGCGTAGAACATTAAGAATTTCTTTATATTCTTCATTGTCGTCATCTTTAGTTGCGGGGATAGCGCCGGCTTTTTCAAACTCTACACCTTTGTGTACGAGTAACGTTGCATCACCACCGTCATCTAAGATCATATTAGGTAAAGTGCCGTCTGGCCAGATTAATGCTTGCTCAGTACACCACCAGTATTCTTCAATCGTTTCACCTTTCCAGGCAAAGACAGGAATATTTTGATCGGCAATTGCCGCCGCTGCATGATCTTGAGTAGAGAAAATATTACAAGATACCCAACGCACTTCTGCACCTAACGCAATTAAGGTTTCGATAAGAACCGCAGTCTGGATTGTCATGTGGATACTGCCCA
>JAGLTQ010000041.1 GCA_023135195.1 Gammaproteobacteria bacterium
CATTCAGCAAGTGAAATATCGGCAATTTTGTAATCGGTAAAATCGGCATTCATGCGTCATTCTCCTATAAGTAGTTAATAAGGAATGAGCGCCGTTTTATCCAACCATCTTTCGATAAGCGGATCTGCCTTTTCCAAGCCTGACGGATTAAACCGCTGCAGCGCCCCTCAGAAAAAACAGTAATTCTTGAACCGGAGATTCTAAACCACGGGGAACACGGGGTACACAGGGAGTGAGTAAAAAAATGTAAATTCATTACTTAGGAAAATAATTCCCCGTGCTCCCAGTGTTCCCTGTGGTTTATATATTTAAATTCCTGCCGCGTCGCGTAAAGCATCTGCTTTATCGGTCTTTTCCCAGGTGAAGTCATCATCTTCACGGCCAAAGTGACCGTAAGCGGCTGTTTTGGCATAGATAGGACGTAATAAGTCCAGCATTTTAACCAAACCACCTGCGCGCAAATCGAAGTGTTCGCGAACCAGTTCAACAATACGTGAGTCATCAATATTACTGGTACCAAATGTTTCAACACTAATAGAGGTTGGTTCAGCAACACCGATTGCGTAAGAAATCTGGATTTCGCAACGATCTGCTAACCCCGCAGCAACAATATTTTTTGCCACATAACGCCCTGCATAAGCGGCAGAACGGTCCACTTTTGATGGATCCTTACCTGAGAAAGCGCCACCACCGTGTCGTGCCATACCACCGTAGGTATCCACAATAATTTTACGACCGGTTAAACCACAGTCACCCACTGGGCCACCAATAACAAAACGACCGGTTGGGTTGATAAAATATTTAGTGTCTTTATTGAGCCATTCAGCAGGCAGGACAGGTTTAATAATTTCATCCATTACCGCTTCAATTAAAGCGTTTTGCTCAATATCAGGGCTGTGTTGAGTTGATAAAACGACAGCATCAATACCCACTGGTTTGTTATCAACATAACGGAAAGTCACCTGACTTTTTGCATCGGGACGCAACCAGGGCAGCGTTCCGTTTTTACGTACTTCAGCCTGGCGTTTAACCAAACGGTGAGCAAATGTGATTGGAGCAGGCATTAAAACATCCGTTTCATTACTGGCGTAACCGAACATTAAACCCTGATCGCCCGCGCCTTGCTCGTGAGATTCATCTTCATCAACGCCCATGGCGATATCAGCAGACTGTTTATCAATTGAGGTTAAAATGGCACAGGACTCATAATCAAAACCCATGTCGGAATGGTTATAACCAATTTCCTTAATGCGGTTACGCACGACTTCGTTCATATCGACCCAGGCTGATGTGGTGATTTCACCGGCTAAAACAACCATGCCAGTGTTGACTAATGTTTCACAAGCAACGCGTGCTTTTGGATCTTGTTCTAAAATAGCATCTAAGATTGAATCCGAAATCTGATCCGCAACTTTATCCGGATGACCTTCTGATACAGATTCTGATGTAAATAAGTGTTCACTCATTATTTTATGTCCTTCATAAAAAAACCGCTTTAGCAAAAGACTAAAGCGGTTTTTGGAATTTGAGATCTTGTTTCGGATCTATTTTCCGCTTTAGCCGTATTTATTAAGCGCCCGCAATCTGAATTCAAATCGGCGCCACAATTCAGCATATTATAGGATGTTAAAATCATTTGTCAAAATAAAGCCTTTCTTTAAACCCGGAACACCTAATAATATCCGGGTTTAATGAAGTTAAAATTAAAAATTATTCCTGATTTTATAATCGTTTTAATAGCCCCATACACTAGCAAGTAACTTTTCATAGCCCTGATATGTTTTTGCATTTGTGGCTATGAAAGAAGGTATGTTGATAGCATTTAACATGGCTTTTCCTCTCGTAGTGGTTGATGCTTTAATTAGTGCAACTCTAATTTTGTTTTGTAGTTCTTTAGTAATTTTAGGGGAAGCGGAAATTGCCATGTTAGGCGTTGCTATAGTGGTATTTACAGTCTTTATGTTTTTGATCTCACTTAGCATGGATGTTGGTACCAGTGCAGCATAATACGTTCCTTGCTGGACTGATTTTATAGCCGCTTCAGTAGAGTTTGTGCTGCTAATGTTGGGTTGTCGTACAGGATTAGGAAACATTTGTGCAAGATGCATAGAGCTTAAGCTTGGTGAAGGCAAGGTAATCAGTTTCTTGCCAATAAGTTGTTTATAATCAGTAACATGCTCCTTTGAATTAGTGATAATACTAAAGCTTTCTGTATTGGGTATTTTTGCTAATACTGAGTAATTCATACGTTTGATACGATAATCAGTAAAATGTACTGCATCAAGAATAAGGTCAAATTGACCTTTTTTCATTTTAGCCCAATAAGAGACAAAACTAGTGCTGGTTACCACGTTAAATGTATGTCCAGTTTCTTTATTTAAATAATTTACCAGTGGTTGGTAGATTTGTTTCATTTTTTCTGGACTGTGAACAGGTTGAACAATAAAGTTATATTGCATTGCAAAACTGCTTGAGCTAATTAAAGAGCCAAAAATTAAGCTGGCAATAATAAATAACTTTTTATTTTGATGATTTAATTTGTTAGAGCGTGATGATGAAAACATTTTAAAAATCTCCATTTTTCCGGGTGATATTTTCAGATAATAAATTAAAAATATTCACAACCTTATTTATTGATTTTGAAAAAACAGAAGAAACTTAAATAAAAAACCATCTACTTTTTCCTCGTATGCGATAGCATGTTTTTATGCTTAAACATTCTCAAGATTGGGGGAGTGGTCTTGGACTATGCCTCGCACAAAGGTTTTCGGACTGAAAATGAAGAACTTAAATTTTTTTTTAGTTATTTTGAATTTATTTGATTTTTTGTAGGTTATTACTTACAAATCGAATAAGTAGTACCATGTCTATCATTAACTCGTATCAAAATTATGCTTTTGTAAGCCTGTTCAAGTATAAATATATTTAACAATAATTTAACATTTGGTAAAAAAATGGTTAGTTTAGAAACCCCCGTATGTGAGTTTGATAAAGCTGCAATTGATTTTGATCTACCAGGTGTAGACGGTAGAACCTGGAATATAAAAGATTGTGCAGGTGAAAAAGGTCTGCTGGTGATGTTCATTTGTAACCATTGCCCTTACGTAAAAGCCATCATGAAAAGGCTAGTGCGTGATACGAATACTCTAAAAGAAACAGGCATAAATACTGTTGCCATTATGTCCAACGATCCCGCTGAATACGAAGAAGACTCCTTTAAAAATATGCAGAAAGTTGCCAAAGAATTTGGCTTTTCTTTCCCTTATTTATTAGATGAATCTCAAGGAGTCGCAAAAGCCTATGGTGCAGTTTGTACCCCGGACTTCTTTGGTTATAACGCAGACTTAAAATTGCAGTACCGAGGTCGTTTTGATGCCAGCCGTAAAGAAACAGCCGCCGAGGATGTACGCCGAGATTTGTTGGAGTCTATGACTGAAGTCGCTGAAACGGGTAAAGGACCTATTGAGCAGATACCAAGCATGGGCTGCTCAATAAAATGGCGGGAATAAAATTTAGCCACCAAGGACACGAAGTACACCAAGAAGATCAAATACAGATAACCACTGGGGACACGGGGAGCTCGGGGTAAAATATCTTTCCCTGTGAGCCCCGTGTTCCCCGTGGTTTATTTCTTTTATGTTTTTCTTCGTGTCCTTGGTGGCTAAATTTTTTATTTCCTGGCTTCATTTACCGCTAAATCCATATAAATTCAGCTTATCTGCCTCTTCTAAAGTCTTATTAGGACGTTGATTTGGCTTGCCCGAAGGGGGTAAAAAATGGGAGAATTGCCGGCTCCATTTTCCGCTGTTGGGGGCTGATTCGAAAAATCGGCTTTGGCGGAAATTTAGGGAGAAATGGACAAGGATTATCGCGGTATTTTTATCGGTTTTAACTCTGAAATCTGGAACCAAATTTTGTGTGGTTGCCCATATTTAAGGTGATCGCAAGGATATTTTTTGTATTTGAAAACAAGTACATAGGTGTCAAAAAGTTTTTTAATTTTAAATTTTAACGTTATGGAGAGAGCTATGTCATCTCGCAAAGACCTTGCTAATGCAATCCGTGCTTTAAGTATGGATGCAGTTCAAAAAGCTAATTCAGGCCATCCAGGTGCCCCTATGGGTATGGCGGATATCGCTGAAGTATTGTGGAACAACAACATGAACCACAATCCATCAAACCCAGATTGGACCAATCGTGACCGTTTCATTCTTTCGAATGGCCATGGTTCTATGCTTATATACTCATTATTACATTTGACCGGTTACGACCTTTCAATTGACGATTTAAAGAGTTTCCGTCAGTTGCATTCAAGAACTCCGGGTCATCCAGAGTACGGTTATGCACCAGGTATCGAAACAACCACAGGTCCTTTAGGCCAGGGTATTACTAATGGTGTGGGCATGGCGATTGCTGAAAAAGCAATGGCAGGTCAATTCAACCAAAAAGGTCACGATATCGTTGATCACAACACTTTCGTTTTCTTAGGTGATGGTTGTTTAATGGAAGGCATTTCTCACGAAGCTTGTTCACTTGCCGGTACTTTAGGTTTAGGTAAGTTAATTGCATTCTGGGATGACAATGGTATTTCTATCGATGGTCACGTTGAAGGCTGGTTCACTGATGATACCCCTAAACGTTTTGAATCTTACGGTTGGCACGTAATTGCTGACGTAGATGGTCACGATGCTGATGCTCTACAAAAAGCAATTGATACAGCAAAAGCAATGACAGACAAACCTACAATGATTTGCTGTAAAACAACCATCGGTTTTGGTTCGCCAAACAAAGCGGGTTCTCACGCATGTCACGGTGCACCATTAGGTGAAGAAGAAATTAACCTGACTAAAGCAGCTTTAGGTTGGGATCACGGTCCTTTCGAAGTTCCTGCTGACGTATATGCTGGTTGGGATTGCAAAGAAAGTGGTGCTAAAGCAGAAGCTGCATGGAATGAAAAGTTCGCAGCATATAAGGCTGCCTTCCCTGAATTAGCAGCTGAATACGAACGTCGTATGGCGGGTG
>JAGLTQ010000042.1 GCA_023135195.1 Gammaproteobacteria bacterium
AACAAATTTTCTTTGTCATAAAAACTTTCGCTTTTCCAATCTAATGGATGACGAGTGGGAGCTTCGAGAGAACCTTCGCGTGGTGCCATAGTAATTTCCTACGTTTTAAAAAACAAATCAAGAGACTTCAACGCAAAGGACGCGGAGGCGCAAAGAACGCAGAGGAAAATCTTTTAATGTTTTTAGTGATTCAGTTTAAATAAATACGGGGCCAATAAAGACCCCGTATTTAATCTACTAAACTTTCACGGATACTGAGAAGTCAAAGAACAAGGCGAAATACATCGAAAAAGCGGAGTGTACGATTAGGCCACTCTCGCACTTCCTTGTGCTACGTGACACTAGAACATCCTTGTTCATGTGCATGAGCATTTTGAGATGTGTTTCAACGCAGTAATTTGTCTTCTCAGAATTCGTTACGCGTCTAAAGTGTCTAATGCTTTCTGGAATCTGTTCGCATGTGAACGTTCTGCTTTCGCTAACGTTTCGAACCAATCAGCGATTTCATCAAAACCTTCTTCACGAGCAGTCTTAGCCATACCTGGGTACATATCAGTGTACTCATGTGTTTCACCGGCAATTGCAGATTTTAAGTTATCTGCAGTTGCACCAATTGGTAAACCTGTTGCTGGATCGCCGCTTTCTTCCAAATATTCCAAATGACCGTGTGCATGGCCCGTTTCGCCTTCTGCAGTTGAACGGAATACAGTTGAAACATCGTTATAACCTTCTACGTCCGCTTTTGCTGCGAAATAAAGGTAACGTCGGTTTGCTTGAGACTCGCCTGCAAATGCATCTTTGAGGCTTTGCTCTGTTTTACTTCCTTTTAAAGCCATGATATTTCTCTCCTAGCTGTTAAAGTGATGGATATTAAATTCACATATTTAGACTAATTCTAAATTTAAGGTAAAAGTAGCGGAACCTGCTCAAACTGTCAATACAAAAGCTGAATTTCAGCATAATATTGGCAATTGACGATATGCATTGAGTAGGCTAACTTAGCCGCGTTTTTACCGTGAACATAATGGCAGGAATCTGAAATTGAGCAAGAAAAAAACGAGCAAAAAATCAACTAAAAATACAGGCTCTCTTAATTTTGAGGATTCTATGGTTGAACTGGAATCTTTAGTTGAACGTATGGAGAATGGTGAGCAATCTCTTGAGGATTCACTAAAAGATTTTGAACGTGGTATCGCTTTAACTCGAAGCTGCCAAAAATCTCTGCAAGAAACGGAACAAAAAATTCAGCAGCTCATCGAAAAAAATGGCAAAGATGAATTGGTGGATTTTGACGAAGAATGAGTCAAAAATAAATTATATTAGTAGAAGAATAATTAACTCTGAATTCTCTCGTCATTGCAAGCGATAGTGCGGCAATCTGTTAGAAGTATGCTCGTTACCATGAGATTGCCGCGCTATCGCCGATGCCAGAACGCGCGGAGCAGGTTAAGGTAATACTGACGAAACGCGCAGCAGTTCATTAAGTGCAATGACCGTATTTTCATAATTTAAAAATTAAATAAAAAATGACTGATAAAAATACAGAACAACAAATCGAAGCATGGCGCCAACGCTCAGAAGCGAGCCTTGATAAATGGCTGCCCTCTGAAGATATTAATCCCGCACAACTGCATCAAGCAATGCGTTATTCAGTCTTAAATGGGGGAAAACGTATACGCCCAGTATTAGTTTATGCTGCAGGTTATGCTGTAACAGCTGATGAGGTTGCTTTAGATGCACCCGCGAGTGCAGTGGAATTCATTCATGCTTACTCTTTAATTCATGATGATCTCCCCGCAATGGATGATGATGATTTACGTCGAGGCAAACCCACCTGTCATAAGGCTTTTACTGAAGCCCAGGCCATTCTTGCCGGTGATGCCTTGCAATCGCTCGCTTTCCACACCATCGCGCATGGTTTACCAAACAATATTCCTGCTGAAAAAAAACTCGATATATTAGATGCATTAGCGATCGCCAGTGGCTCTCGTGGCATGGCTGGTGGTCAGGCAATTGATCTTGCCGCGGTAGGAAAATCTCTCAATATAGCTGAACTCGAAGATATGCATGTACATAAAACCGGAGCATTAATACGAGCAAGTGTGAAAATGGGCGCCTTGTGCCAGCCCAATATTGATAATACACAATTAAAAATGCTGGATCATTTTGCTAAATGCATCGGTCTCGCATTCCAAATTCAGGATGATATTTTAGATGTCACCAGCGACACCGAAACCCTGGGCAAAACCCAAGGTGCTGATATCGCCTTAAATAAACCCACCTACCCAGCACTTTTAGGCTTAGATGGCGCACGAGAAATGGCGGCTGAACTGCACAAAGAAGCACATGAAAGTCTTGATATATTTGCCGAAAAAGCCGAGCCGTTACGCTGGTTAGCGGACTATATCGTAAAGCGCAATTACTAAAAATTTAGCCTCAAAGAACACTAAGGAAAAGATTTAAAGATATGAACCACTGGGGACATGGGGAGCACAGGGAAAACAATATTTTATCTTTCTCTGTGAGCCCCGTGCCCCCGTGGTTTAATCTTTTTTTTAACTTTTATTATTTTCCTCAGCGTGCTTTGCGGTTCTTTGCGCGCCGCAAACAATCTGAGGAAGTACTCTTGGGGTGCCTTTGCGTTGAAATCTTTTGATCTTTAGGTAAATCTGCTTGCAAGTTGCTCGCACGAAGCCCATGATCCATTCTTATGACTGAAAAAAACACAGATTCCTTGCTGCAGCAAATAGATAACCCTACTCAAATGAAGGAATTGTCTATTACTGAGCTAAGCACGCTTGCAGATGAATTGCGTGAATTTATTATTCAGTCTGTCAGTAAATCAGGAGGCCATCTTTCTTCTGGCTTAGGTACCGTTGAGCTCACTGTCGCCTTACACCACGTTTTTAACACCCCTGACGATCGCCTGGTATGGGATGTAGGTCATCAAAGTTATCCCCATAAAATTCTCACAGGCCGTCGAGAGCAAATGTCGACTATACGGACAAAGGATGGTCTTAGCGGTTTCCCACGTCGAGAAGAGAGCCCATATGATACTTTTGGTGTCGGTCATTCAAGTACCTCTATCAGCGCTGCTCTGGGCATGGCAATTGCCGCTAAAGCCCAAAAAAGTGAACGTCGCGTTGCGGCCATTATTGGCGATGGCGCATTAACAGCCGGTATGGCTTTTGAAGCTCTGAATCACGCAGGAGATTTGGATGCAAATTTACTCGTTATTTTAAATGATAACGATATGTCGATTTCCCCCAATGTGGGCGGTATGTCGAATTATCTGGCAAAATTACTTTCAGGTAAATTGTATTCAAGCATGCGTGAAGGCAGTAAAAAAGTCCTCGGTAAAATGCCATCAGTGTGGGAACTGGCGCGTCGGGCAGAAGAACATGTGAAAGGTATGGTTGTACCGGGTACCCTGTTTGAGGAACTTGGGTTTAACTATATCGGCCCAATTGATGGTCATGATATGGATACCCTGGTCAAAACCCTCAGTAATATGCGAAAACTTCACGGCCCACAATTTCTGCATATTGTGACGACAAAAGGTAAAGGTTATACACCCGCTGAAGAAAATCCGATTGCTTTTCACGGTGTTGGTAAATTTTGTGCTGAATCAGGAAAGCTGGAGAAATCTTCAGTAAAATCACCCACTTACACTCAGGTCTTTGGCAGGTGGCTATGTGATATGGCGAAAGCTGATAAGAAACTCGTTGCCATTACACCTGCAATGCGAGAAGGCTCTGGTTTAGTCGAATTTTCTGAACAATTTCCAGAACGCTATTTTGATGTGGGCATAGCCGAACAACATGCGGTTACTGTCGCAGCCGGCATGGCTTGTGATGGTTTAAAACCCATTGTTGCGATTTACTCCACCTTTTTACAACGTGCCTATGATCAGCTGATCCACGATGTCGCTTTGCAGAATTTACCCATCTTATTTGCAATAGATCGTGCTGGAGTCGTAGGCCCGGATGGCGCGACCCACGCAGGTAGTTTTGATATCAGTTTTTTACGTTGTATTCCAAATATGACCATTATGGCGCCCAGCAATGAGAATGAGTGCAGACAAATGTTAAGTACCGGCTTTGCGCTTAATAGTCCCTCAGCCGTACGCTACCCACGTGGTACCGGCCCAAACACTAAAATTAACGCTGACCTTACAACGTTACCTATTGGTAAAGCTGAAATTTGTTCGAAGGGACAAAATATTGCCATTCTGGCATTTGGCAGTGTTTTAGCGGAAGGTCTGGAGGTTGCTAAAAAACTAAACGCGACAGTCGTCAATATGCGCTTTATTAAACCACTTGATGAAGACTTGTTACTGCAAATGGCAAGTGAACATGAAGTTATTGTTACCCTTGAAGATAACGCGGTTATGGGCGGTGCAGGCAGCGCAGTCAACGAGTTTTTACTCAAGCAACAATGCCAAAATCGCATACTGAACCTCGGTTTGCCGGACATTTTCATGGAACATGCTAGTCGAGAACAGATTCTAGATGATGCAGGACTATCAACTTCTGCTATACTACGCGCCGTTGAAGACTTTCTAAAGACAGAAGAACTTGCAAAACATGTCACACTCGCTTAAATTCCCAACCTGATTACTCAAGTATTATGACTAAACGATATACAATGAAAATCCTTTTGGATTTTGCCGCCGCTCACCTCCTTCGAAACTATGAAGGTGTTTGTAACCGCTTACACGGACACAACTGGAAAGTTGAAGTACTTGTTACTGCAACAAAGCTGGATGATGTTGGTATGGGCATGGACTTTAAAGTGATTAAAGATGCGACTCGGGAACTTATCGGAAAACTGGATCATCGTAACCTTAACGAAATTCCTCCCTTCGATAAAATTAATCCGACGGCTGAAAATATCTCTGAATATTTATACAGTGAGTTATCAAAAGTATTAAACACAGATGGCATTAACGTTAGCGCAGTGAGCTTGTGGGAAACAGACAGAGCCTGCGTTACTTACACTGAAGAATAATGCAGGTCGGTCTTTTTAGGCCGACACAGTACTGGAACATCAAGCATTATTCTCAAATAATTTGCCTCTTAACTATAACTTACATTATTTCATTGTGCTGCATCGTCGGCCTAAAGACCGACCTACAGATATTGAAATAAAATATTGGAAATAAAGAATGAGCGAAACTAAACCAATGGAAGACGTACAAAGCAGTCAAGATACGCGCCAGATCCCGATTAACAAAGTTGGAATCAAAGATATCCGTCATCCTGTTCGTGTTGCTGATCGTACCGGTGGCGAACAACATACCATTGCTAACTTTAATATGTATGTGAACTTGCCACATGATTTTAAAGGTACTCACATGTCTCGCTTTGTGGAAATATTAAATAACCACGAACGTGAGATTTCCGTTAAATCATTTAAAGAAATGATGGTAGAAATGACTGAGCGCCTGGAAGCCAATTCAGGTCATGTTGAAATGAACTTTCCTTATTTCGTTAATAAAAAAGCCCCTGCATCAGGTGTTATGAGCTTAATGGATTATGATGTTACTTTTATTGGTGATTTCGTTGATGGTGATAATAAATTCACTTTAAAAGTTTTAGTTCCCGTTACCAGTCTTTGTCCCTGTTCTAAAAATATATCCGATTATGGTGCACACAACCAACGTTCTCACGTAACAGTTACCGCAACACTTAAAGATTTTATGTGGATAGAAGAAATCATTGATCTTGTTGAGCAGGAAGCTTCGTGTGAGCTTTATGGTTTGTTAAAACGTCCTGATGAAAAAGTAATTACTGAACGCGCGTATGATAATCCAAAATTTGTTGAAGACATGGTGCGTGA
>JAGLTQ010000043.1 GCA_023135195.1 Gammaproteobacteria bacterium
CCTTGCTCTAAGAAAATTTCTGATCGTGGCGCTCACAATCAGCGTTCACACGTCACCCTGACTGTTAAAACTAATGGCTTTATCTGGATAGAAGATCTGATCGATATTGTCGAAGAAACTGCATCATGCGAACTTTATGGACTGCTAAAACGTCCGGATGAAAAACACGTGACGGAACGCGCCTACGATAACCCAAAGTTTGTTGAAGACATGGTGCGTGATGTTGCAGCACGTTTAAACGCTGAAGAGCGTATTAGTGCTTATATTGTAGAGTCAGAAAATTTTGAATCTATCCACAATCATTCAGCTTATGCTTTAATTGAAAGAGACAAAGCTAAAGAATAATCATTTCAATTAATTTTTAAATTAAAAAGGCGCTGATTATAATATATTCAGCGCCTTTTTTGATTTAACAGATACAACTTAAAACTTTTGTTTAAGCAACATTACTTGTCCCTGGCGCTGCATTTCAACCCGGTTCAAAAATGAATTACCTAACAATACTTCGCGAGGTGAATTCCCTTCCAGCACTCCCGCTTCAACATTGCTTAATTCAATTTCACCCACTCTCACTTTATCAAGAATCACCCGGTAAACTGGAGCGACACCATTAGCCGTTGAGACCATTGCGCGTTTACCAGTATAACGAAAGTTAATTCCTAAACTGCGTGCCTGATGTGAGTTCATTGCAATCCAGGTGGCGCCAGTATCAACTAAAAAATGCACGGGGTGACCATTAATAAACCCTGCCGTAGTGTACATACCATTAATTGGCATTATTTTAGCCTCAGCACTTTCTTTTTTCTTAAATGTGGTACTTACATGTCGCCCAAGTTTGAACTCTTGTTGTTTCCCATCAACCTCAAGAATGGCGACATCACTATCTGCAAATATAAGTTTAATGCCTTCGGGACTCACTTTACCCTTTTTTAAAATACGTTGCTTACCATCTATTTTCACTATCGCACGACCTTTAAAAAGACCTAAAACGATAATGTCTGTAGCAAAAGAAAATTGAGTTGTTATAAAACAAAACAAACTAATAAGAATAAATTGTTTCATATTTAAGTTATCTTCTAATATCGACGAATTTGATATTTATCACCAGAAGCATGTCGCATATCAATTTTCATTCTATTAGGCGACCAACCATGTTTTAAATCATGCGCTTCAACAAAAATTATTTTTGTATCACTGCTAATTTGAAAATTGCTTAATGAACGAGTAAAAGGTTGTTCATTGACATGCGGGTGATATAAAATGCGTTTTCCTATTTCATTTCCATCTTTATCAACTAAACGCCATGCATCTGCATAATGTTTCCAGCCAGTATCAGCATGTTTTAATGTGACATCAGCACGCCATGTTCCTGTTTGCCCGGTTAAAACCACCTTAACAATTTCAACATCGTTGGCAAAAACAGATGTTGTTGCCAGTAAACCAATAAATACCAGGTATTTTTTCAGATGCACTTTTGTTTTCCTTCTAAAGGCTATTTTAAAAAATATAATAATGTATGAGCTGCAGAGTGACTAAAGCATACACCCCTGCAAGAAGATCATCCAACATTATACCCAGACCACCCTTTATATTGTGATCTATTACACTTATAGGCCATGGCTTCCAGATATCAAATAAACGAAATAAGATAAAGCCAATTACAATCCATAACCAGCCTGCCGGTGCAAACAACATTGTTAGCCAATAGCCTAAAAATTCATCCCAAACAATTGCAGGGTGATCATGTCCACCCAATTGATTAGACGTCTTTTCACACAAAACTATTCCTGCTATTGAGCCAATAACTAAAACAGCGACATATGCCCACACTGAAAGCATTGAAAGAGGAATATAAAGTAATACAGCTACAATTGTGCCCGCTGTACCAGGAGCAAAAGGTGACAAGCCACTGCCAAAACCTAAACTTAAAAAATGGATAGGATGAAAAATAATATCACGAGGTTTATTCACACTTTGACCTTTAATAAAATTCAAAAAAATAAAGCTTAAACCACGAAGGACACCAAGAACACGAAGATAATTCATAAACATAAAACCACTGGGGGCACGGGGAGCACGGGGTTTAAAAAAATATTTTCCCTGTGTTCCCCGTGGTTCAGTTCAATGTTTTATAATTTAATTGGTTTTCTTAGTGTCCTTCGTGGTTCAATATCTTTTAGATATCTGTAAAATGTTGATATCCTATTCCCTGAATATCAATTTCTTTATCATCTTTAATGCATCTTACACCTGGCTTGCTTTCAATTTCACCAATGCACGTTACCAATATATATTTTTCATTAATTTCTTTTTCAAAATCAGCTTGTTTAGCAGAAGGAATAGTAAAACAAAGTTCGTAATCATCCCCTCCAGATAATACTAGAGATGTAATTAAAATATCATCGGTTAAGTTAAGATTGAATTCTTTTGATAATGGAATATTTTCAAAATAAATAGTTGCACCAACATCGCTGCTGTCAGTAATGTGTTTAAGATCGGCAATTAAGCCATCCGAAATATCAATGCATGAGCTAGCATACTCGCTTAACAATAATCCGAGGTCAATTTGTGGCTTGGGTCGGTTTAATCTTTGCTGTAAATAATCAATACTTTCTTCGCGAAGTAAACATTGTCCTTGCCATGCGGCTAATGCTAATGCTGCATCCCCAATGGTGCCAGAAACATAAATTTTATCTGTTAGCTGTGCCTTATGACGAGTTAATGCTTTACCTGTAGGTACAAAACCATTAATCGTTATTGAAATACAAAGCGGCCCATGAGTGGTGTCACCACCAATAAGTTGTACGCGGTATTTTTTTGCAAGAGCAGAAAGACTTTCACTAAAATCTTTTAACCATTTTTCATCGGCATCAGGTAACGTTATGGCCAGTGTAAACCAGGCGGGTTCAGCACCCATTGCGGCCATGTCACTTAAATTAACAGCTAAAGCTTTATACGCAATATCTTGCGGAGAAGTTTCAATTGGGAAATGTACCCCCGCTACAAGGGTATCAACAGACTGTACTAATTGATGTTGCTGATGATGTTCGGAAACATCAAGGATGGCGGCATCATCACCTATTCCAAGAACAACATCATCTCGTTTTTGACTAATGGAGGTCGGCGTAAAATATTGCCGGATGATGTCAAATTCAGACGGCATAGACTGAAGATTAACCGCCTTTTTTGGCGGCAACCTCAGCTTTGCGTAATTTCTCAGCCAGTTTATCCATGGTGCCATTCACAAATTTATAGGCTTGATCAGCACCAAATGTTTTTGTTAACTCAATCGCTTCATTAATAACAACTCGATATGGAATATCGATTCGATTTTTTAATTCAAAACAACCTAATCGCAAAATTGCTTTTTCCACCAGATCAACTTCTTTAAACGGGCGTTCAGATAGCGGCGATATTTCTGCATCAAGTTCTTCTATTTGTGCCGTAACACCATTGAGTAATTCATTAAAATAAGGGCGATCAAACTTACGTGTCTGATGCTCAATTAAAAACTGCTGCTCGATATCTTTCGGTGCATTAGCAGATACCTGCCACTCATACAAAGCCTGAACAGCATAACGACGAGCACGACTACGATCACTAGTTATTGACACAAACTACTCCGTTTAACCAATGTTACGTAATAAGTTAACCATTTCAATTGAAGACAAGGCCGCTTCTTCACCCTTGTTACCTGCTTTTGTGCCAGCACGTTCAATTGCTTGTTCTATGGTATCAACCGTTAACACACCAAAAGCAACGGGGATTTCATATTCCATCATACTTGCAGCCATTCCTTTCACTGCTTCGCCCGCAACATATTCAAAGTGCGGCGTACCACCACGTATAACTGCACCTAATGTTATGATTGCATCATACTTCTTGCTTGCAGCCATTTTTTTAACCGCAAGAGGAATTTCAAAAGCACCGGGCACATAAACAACTTCGAGGTTGCTTTCTTCTGCACCGTGACGTTTCAGGCAATCAATCGCACCTGCCAATAAGTTTTCAACAACAAAACTGTTCCAACGTGTAACAACAATACCGAAACGTGAACCTTTTACGACCATGTCGCCTTCAATTTTTTTAATATTATTCATCATCTTTACCTATAACATTTTCATTCATTTTTCTTAAAATTTCTGACACGTTTTCCAGCAAGGAAAATATTAGCGAAAAAACGGAATGCACATATAGCGCATGAACATTTTGAACCAATATTTCCCAGTACCCCTGCGGGTTGAGCGCAGCTAGAAAGCGTGTCAGGAATTTTTAACTATTTTTTATCGTATACGTATTCAACAACTTCTAGCCCGAAACCCGATAATGCATGCATCTTTTTAGGTGCACTCATAACACGCATTTTACGAACACCCAAGTCCATTAAAATTTGTGCTCCAATACCGTAAGTACGCAAGTCATCACCGTGTGCCGCTTCTGTATGCTCTTCACCTTTATCATGCTTATCATAATGTTTAATCATATTAACCAACATATTGGATTCTTCTGCAAGACGTAAAATAATAACGACGCCCTCGCCTTCTTCAGAAATACGTTTCATCACATCACGCAATGGCCAACCACAATCTTCTCGCCGGCTACCAAAAACATCACACATGCTATTTTCAACGTGTACACGAACCATAATTGGTTTTTCAGGTTCAGGATTTCCTTTTACCAAAGCTAAATGAACCTGACCGTCAGTCACATTACGGTAGGCATGTAATTTGAAATCACCTGTTTCAGTTGGCATATCGCAATCAGCAGCACGTTCAACCGTCTTTTCATTTTGTAATCGATATTCAATAAGGTCAGCAATTGTCCCTATCTTCAAATCATGTTCTTTGGCAAAGATTTCTAAATCAGGACGACGCGCCATGCTGCCATCTTCATTTAGAATTTCAACAATAACAGAAGCGGATTCTTTACCTGCAAGACGAGCAATATCACAACCTGCTTCAGTATGGCCTGCGCGAGTTAATACACCACCGGGTTGAGCCATTAAGGGGAAAATATGTCCAGGTTGTACAATATTAGAAGCAGTTGCATCTTTAGCTACTGCAGCCTGTACTGTTACCGCACGATCACCGGCTGATATACCAGTAGTGACACCTTTTGCCGCTTCAATACTGACTGTAAAGTTTGTTGCAAAAAATTCATTATTATCTTCAACCATTAAAGGTAGCTTCAAACGTTCACAACGTTCTCTGGTTAAAGTTAGACAAATTAAGCCACGACCATTTGTGGCCATGAAGTTAATATCTTCTGCTTTTACACAATCAGCGGCAATAATCAGATCACCTTCATTCTCGCGATCTTCGTCATCCATCAGGATAACCATTTTACCTGCCGCGATATCTTCTATAATTTCTTTTGCGCTATTTAATGCCATAATATTTTCTAACTCATTTTACTTATTCATAGTAGCCAGGCTTGAGCTAAGCTACTAATTATTCGTGTTACTTATGTTAGCTCCACTGCGCTTGAGCTAACCTACAAAAATCCGTAGGTCGGTTCAAGGAATAGAATGACGGAACCGACGTAACTCTCTATTTTAAAAAACCATTTTCAGCCAACATTGCCTTACTAATTCCAGAATGGCTAACCTCGGCTGCTTTATCACCTAAAATTAAACGCTCAAGGTAACGCGCAATAATATCCACTTCCAAATTCACTTCTGTTCCAACTTTAAACTGTCCCATTGTTGTTTCCTGCAAAGTATGCGGCACAATATTGAGTTCAAATATCGCACCCTTCACAGCATTAACGGTCAGGCTAATACCACCTACACAAACGGAACCTTTTTCAGCAATGTACTTTGCCATTTCATCCGGCGTTTGAATATGAAAACGTACTGATCGTCCATCATCAAACCGTTCAACAACCTTGCCAATACCATCTACGTGGCCACTCACAAGATGACCGCCTAGGCGCGTAGTCGGCGTTAATGCTTTTTCAAGGTTTACTTTAGTACCTATCATTAAAGATTTAAATGTTGTGCATGATAATGTTTCACCAGACACATCAGCCCAGAAACCATCTCCAGGTAATTCAACAGCAGTTAAACAAACACCATTTACTGCAATGCTATCACCAGGTTGAACATCACCTAAATCAAGCGTGTTAGTTAAAATGCGTACTCGAGCATCGTCGCCTTTCATTTCGATAACCGCGACTTCACCAATTGATTGAATAATTCCTGTAAACATATTTATCTTTACTACTTTCCAAATATTTAATTATTTCTACCTGCCATTGCGCTTAATGAACCGCTGCGCGGTTCGTCAGCATTACCCTAACCTGCTCCGCACGTTCCGGCATTCAGGGAATAAAGTGACTGCGGCAATGACAGCCTTTACATTAATTATAGCAAAGTCGAAACTTTAGCTGTTATCCGAATATCTTGCCCGACTAGTCTTGTATCTGTTATCTCAAGCTCAATTTTATCTTGCATTTTTTCTAAACCCGGCAAAGCAAATAAGCCCAGAGCATTGTTACCCATTAAAACCGGAGCCATATAAATAATCAGTTCATCAATTAAGCCTGCCTGTAACATGGCACCACTTAAAGTCGCGCCCGTTTCAAGTAAGACATCATTTATATGCATATCACTTAACTGCTGTAACACTGACTTCAAATCAACGCTGGTATTACAGTATGGCATCATATGAACATCCGCACCGGCATCTTTCAATGCTTGTGTAATATGTTCATCACCACTACAGGTCATCAAGACTGTTTGCCCTGGCTCTTTTAACATTTTCGCATCAGTCGGCATGCTTAAATTCGTATCAACAACAACACGTATTGGCTGAGAATCAATACCCTCTAATCGAACCGTCATAGATGGATCATCTGCTAAAACAGTTCCAACACCGGTTAAGATTGCTGAACTTCTGGCGCGTAAACGCTGTACGTCTTCACGTGCCGCAGCCGATGTTATCCATTTGCTTTCACCTGATGCCATTGCTGTTCTGCCATCCAGACTCATGGCTAATTTACAACGAACATAAGGCAAACGTTTTTGCATACGTTTTATAAAACCTGCATTTAGTGCTTTTGCTTGCTCTTCTAACAAACCGTGTTCAATAAATATTCCTGCGGTCTCAAGTTGCTTTAAACCTTGCCCGGATACTTTTGAATGAGGGTCAATCATTGCGGCAACAACACGTTTAACTTTTGCTTTGATAAGCGCGTCAGTGCAAGGTGGCGTCTTTCCCTGGTGGCAACATGGCTCTAAAGTTACATAAGCAGTTGCACCTTCAGCTTTTCCACCCGCTTGCCTTAAAGCATTAATTTCCGCATGCGCTTCACCGGCTTTTTCATGCCAGCCTTCTCCAACGACTTCTCCGTCTTTTACCAAAACACAACCCACGTTGGGATTAGGTGCAGTGGTATAAAACCCTTTTTTCGCCAACATCAAAGCACGAGACATATACTTGTGATCATCAGCAGAAAACGTCATCTAGTCATCCTCGGGCAACAATGATTTTTGTTGTCGTTTAACTTCGGGCGAAGGACCCTGCTTCAGCTTTTCTATCTCTTCTTCGAAAGCACTAACGTCTTCAAAACTTCTGTAGACAGAAGCGAAACGAACATAAGCAACCTGATCTAAATCACGTAGCTCATCCATAACAAAACTACCCACTAAATCTGCCGGAACTTCTCGATCACCCATTGCACGCATTCGCTTCATGATATGCACAATCGCTTTTTCTACATCATCAGCACCAACAGGACGTTTTTCTAACGCACGTTGTATGCCGGAACGAAGTTTATTTTCATTAAAGGGTTCACGTTGCCCGCTTTGCTTAATGATATACGGCATCACCAGCTCAGCAGATTCAAAGGTAGTAAAACGTTCTCCACATGACTGGCATTCACGACGACGTCTTACCATTGCCCCTTCATTTGCTAACCGGGAATCAATAACTTTTGTATCATCAGCGCTGCAAAAAGGACAATGCATATATTACCCGAGACCTTTGCATGAATAGCGAGAAGCCAGAGAACAAGACAAAACCAATGAAAAAGCGGAATGTACAATAAGGCCATTCTCGCACATCCCTGTGCTACACGGCACCTGTACATCCTTGTTCAATGTACCTGAGCAATTTTGAAGAGGCTTTCGCCGTGCCCAACATTTAACTATATTATGTAGGGTAAACGCTGTTATCTGGTTTCGTAGCATTCGTGCAATGGTCTCATTGATAAACTGGATTCTTTTTACAAATATCGAGAGCCTTTGTTTTAACATCATTAATGACTTTCTCATCACCATTTGCATCAATAATGTCACACATCCAACTGGCTAAATCACTGCAATCTTTTTCATCAAAGCCACGAGTTGTAACCGCAGGAGTACCGACACGAATACCGCTGGTAACAAAAGGTGACTGAGGATCATTTGGTACAGAGTTCATGTTGATAGTGATATTAGCTTGTCCTAACCAGGCATCAACCGCTTTACCGGTTAAACCTTTTTCAATAAAGCTCACCAGGAATAAATGATCATCTGTTCCACCAGAAACTACGTCATAACCACGTTCAATAAATACGCCAGCCATTGCTTTGGCATTTTTTACTACTTGTTGCTGATACTCTTTAAACTCAGGTTGTAAGGCTTCCTTAAATGCCACTGCTTTTGCTGCAATCACATGCATTAATGGGCCACCTTGTGTACCAGGGAAAATCATTGAGTTTAATTTTTTCTCAATCTCAGGATTTGATTTGGCCAGGATGATGCCGCCACGTGGACCACGTAATGTTTTATGAGTTGTCGATGTTGTTACATCAGCAATACCAACCGGGCTTGGGTAGACACCTGCAGCAATTAAACCCGCAACGTGAGCCATATCAACCATTAAATAAGCACCCACTTTATCTGCGATGTCACGGAAACGTTGCCAGTCAACAACGCGTGAATATGCAGAGAAACCCGCAATGATCATTTTAGGTTTATGTTCATTCGCTAATGCTTCAACTTGATCGTAATCAATCTCACCGGTTTCTTCGTTCAAACCATATTGCACGGCATTAAAAAGTTTACCGGAAAAGCTGACTTTCGAACCATGAGTTAAATGACCACCATGTGCGAGGCTCATACCCAAAACGGTATCACCAGCTTGTAGTAGAGCAAAATAAACCGCGGCATTCGCCTGTGAACCTGAATGAGGTTGAACATTGGCATAATCTGCACCAAATAATTCTTTTACACGATCAATGGCTAATTGTTCTGCTATATCAACATACTCACAACCACCGTAATAACGCTTACCCGGATACCCTTCAGCATATTTATTGGTCAGAACAGAACCCTGAGCTTCCATCACTCTTGGACTGGCATAATTTTCTGAAGCAATGAGCTCAATATGCTCTTCTTGACGAATTTCTTCATTTTCTATCGCTTGATTTAATTCGTCATCAAAACCCGAAATTGTCATGTCTTTATTGAAGCCTTTACCTAACATGGATATCCCCTAAGTATGTTTTCTTTAAAATTTTAATTTCGTTATAAATCAGCAGGTTAAAAATACTTCTAGGCTAAACGCCCCATATTGAAACGTATTTTCTGTTCGATTTTACGCCACTGAAAAAGGTCGATTATACTAACCGATCTTTGTAATAAATGCATTGAAACTTGGGCTTTGGCCACTACATGAAGCAGAATATTAAAGTGCTGGAGATATGAAAAAATCAGGTTAATTACCCAAACGATATTTTTATTTAGCCGTCTTTGCTTGAGATTTATTTTCTTTGGAAATAAAAAGCCCCGCCAAAAGGCGGGGCTAAAGTACAACGAATTACATTTAGTTACTTATTCTTCTTCGAATTTGCCACCAACACTGATTGTTAACGCTTCATGAATTGCTGTAGGCGAACACATGATTGAAGCAAAACTATTGCTACCCATCATCGACAAGTCAGGAAAACTAATAGCAATACGGAACTCAGCAGGTAACGCATAAACAGCACCTTTAGAAATAACAACTTCATATGGTAAGTGACCTGTTGATTTCAATTTTTTAAAATCAATTTGATCCATAATGTATTTGTCACCACTGCAATCCAGATCACCTGGGCCTGCCATGCTCACACCTATTACCGTTTCTTCTTTGCCTGGAATATCGATACGGTAAACTTTTTTCGCACCACCTTTACTGTCTTTTGCTAATGCTGCTTCAACTTTTTCAATCGCAACTTGCTGATTTCCATACTCAGCGAGAGTCAGACGATCACCAAAATAAGGCATTAACCATTTATATTGGTAGTCACGTAAATCAGCGGCTGTAACGCCTTCATCTGGACCAAACGGACCTTTATCACCTAATGTCGCTTTCAATTTTGCAGTGATAGATTTTAAATCACCCTTCATACGGTAAACGTGCGACATATAAGTTGGGTTAGTAAATGCAACCTGAACGTCATTTCCTACCTTAGTGATACTGATACGTTGAGCAGCACCAAACGCACCAAAATCAGACTTTGCTGCATTTTCCTTTAAGGTATTGTTTGTCACAATTAAAATCGTTGCATTGCTGTACGGAGAATATTCACCAACTACATCAAAACCGGCATTAGTAAGTTTTGTTTTAGTGGCAGCAGCTATCGTGGCTACATCACCTGCTTTTTTCTCTGCCAAAATGTATGTTTTTAATTTTAAATCAGCTGCAATACCCGTAGCAGCATATAATAAACCAAGCCCAACCATTAAAAATTTAACTAATTTCATTGAATTATATCCTCGAAAAAACTTATTATTTTAGAAGAAAAGGAATACGTAAAAGTTACAAATAGTTCTGCACTGATAGTACGCCCTGAACTAAATAGCAGCAACCAAGGGCTGGAAAGTGCTTATTGAAAAGCTCAGCCATCTGCTTGTCCTTATTGATGCGGCTATTGTAGCTGTTGCTACAATAGCGCCCAATAATCTTATTTTTTTTGACTCCCCCACACACAAATCAATGGGGTATAACTTTAAAACTTACATAAACAAACTAATATCAGCTTCACCCGCAAATTCGA